>CALGNW010000132.1 GCA_937958345.1 uncultured Neomegalonema sp.
GTCTCCGAGCGGGATTTGGCGCGGGCCGTGGCCACCTTTCGCGGCGAGACAGCCAGTCGCCGCGTGGGCGAGATAATGACCACCAAAGTCATCACCGCCCGCCCCGAAGACAGCGTTCTGACCACCCTCCAGATTATGACCGACGCCAATATCCGGCACATTCCGATCATCTCGGCGGGAAAGCCGACAGCGATGCTCAGCGTCCGGCAATTCGAACACGCCTACAAGGCGCTCCTCGCACAATCGCGCACCGACCACCTGACAGGGCTGGCCAACCGCCGCCACTTCGTGGAAGAACTTGAACAGGAATTGAGCCGGAAAAACCGTTTCGGAACAACGTTATCCGTTGCGATGGTAGACCTCGATAACTTCAAGCTTGTGAACGATACCTACGGGCATGACGCCGGCGACGACGTCATCCGTGCTGTCGCCGATCTGTTGAAGGATGAATGCCGCGAGTATGATGAAGTCGGGCGTTTGGGCGGCGAAGAATTCGCCATTCTGTTTCCCGGAACCTCACTTTCGGATGCAAAGATCGCCTGCGAGCGAATTCAGCGGGCGATCCGGCGCACGGTGGTCAAAACCGAGGGCGGCGCAGAAATCACCTTTTCGGCCAGCATCGGCCTTTACGAGTCGCTCGTGGAAAACGAAAATGGCCGCCGCGTGCTGAAATATGCCGATCAGCTGCTTTATCAGGCCAAGGCCGCCGGTCGTGATTGCGTCGTCGGGGGCGACGGCGACATCGCAAGCGCCCCTGTTATGGCGGAGGCGGATGCCGAAAGCGGCCCGATTCGATCCGACGGGGCGATCCCCGCGATTTAACGGGGCGTCCCGGCGGTGCAGGACCGCTTTGTCGCCCATGACGGGTGTCACATGAAAATTGCCGACATTTTTTCACTTTTTTCACGCGTTGCGACAATTCTCTCTCGCACTCGGTCGCGTTCTTGCGCTATTCCACGTCGGGAATGGGCTACCGCGCTGCAATAAACTCGCGTAAGCCTGCGCCGAATTTGTGATGCGAAAGGTCTCAAGATGAAGGTACTTGTCCCCGTCAAAAGGGTGATCGACTATAACGTCAAGGTCCGTGTGAAGGCGGATCAGAGCGGTGTCGATCTGGCCAATGTGAAAATGTCGATGAACCCGTTTGACGAAATCTCCGTCGAACAGGCAATCCGCATGAAAGAGGCGGGGCAGGTCGAAGAGATCGTCGTCGTCTCGATTGGCGTGACCAAAAACCAGGAAACCCTGCGCACCGCCCTCGCCATGGGCGCGGATCGCGCGATCCTCGTCGAGGCGACCGATAATGCCGAAAACGATATCGAGCCGCTGGCCGTAGCCAAGATCCTCAAGGGGATCGTTGAAGAGGAACAGCCCGGTCTGGTCCTGCTCGGCAAACAGGCCATCGACAACGACGCCAATGCAACGGGCCAGATGCTCTCGGCATTGCTCGGCTGGTCGCAGGCGACATTCGCCTCCAAGGTCGAGATCGAGGGCGACAAGGCGACCGTCACCCGCGAAGTCGACGGCGGCCTTCAGGTCATCAAGGTGAACATGCCCGCCATCGTCACGGTGGATCTGCGCCTGAACGAGCCGCGCTATGCGTCGCTGCCGAACATTATGAAGGCTAAGAAAAAGCCGATGGATACGAAAACGCCCGCCGATTACGGCGTTGACGTCACACCGCGCCTTGTCACGGTGAAAGTGACCGAACCGCCTGCACGTCAGGCCGGTGTCATTGTCGGTTCCGTCGAGGAACTGGTCGACAAACTGAAAAACGAAGCGGGAGTAATCTGATGGCTGTTCTCATTCTCGCCGATCACGACAACGAAACCCTCAACGACCAGACCGCAAAATCTGTCACCGCGGCCAAGGCCATGGGCGGCGACATTCACATCCTCTGCGCAGGCAGCGGATGCAGCGGCGTTGCGGCGCAGGCGGCGAAGCTCGACGGCGTGGCAAAAGTGCTGTGCGCGTCGGATGATGCCTATGGCCACGACCTTGCCGAACCCCTTGCGGATCTGATCGTCAGCCTCGCTGGCGACTACGAACACCTTGTCGGGGGTGCTACCACCACCGGCAAAAACGTCATGCCCCGTGTCGCGGCACTGCTCGACACCAACATGATCTCGGATATTTCGGCTGTTGAATCCCCCGACACGTTCGAGCGTCCGATCTATGCCGGCAACGCGATGGCCGTCGTCAAATGCGGCGATCCGAAAAAGGTCATCACCGTGCGCGGCGCGTCGTTTGATGCAACGGGCGAGGGTGGTTCGGCTGCGGTCGAAGAAATCGCAGCAGTCGCAAACCCCGGCCTGTCCGAATGGGTCGAGGACAAGGTCATCTCGTCCGACCGTCCTGAACTGACTTCCGCAAAAATCGTCATTTCCGGCGGTCGCGGCATGGGTTCGAAGGAAAACTTCGAGATCATCGACAAGGTCGCGGACAAACTCGGTGCAGCTGTCGGCGCATCGCGTGCCGCGGTCGACTCGGGTTATGCACCGAACGATTATCAGGTCGGCCAAACCGGCAAAGTCGTCGCGCCGGACCTTTATATCGCCGTCGGGATTTCGGGTGCGATCCAGCACTTGGCCGGAATGAAAGACTCCAAGGTCATCGTTGCGATCAACAAGGACGAGGAAGCGCCGATCTTTCAGGTCGCCGATTACGGCCTCGTCGCCGATCTCTTCGACGCTGTGCCGAAACTCGAAGCGGCGCTTTAATCCGACAGGCGTCGCGGGGTGTTACCCCGCGTGCAGCGACGCAACAGTGATCAGCCCCGGTATCCGCCGGGGCTTTTCTTTTACGCAAATTCCGCACACTCTTTTCGTCATGGCAAAGTCGGTTTCGAAATGTGCGGCATGGACGGCGCTTGCGATCCTGTTCACTGCGCCTGCATCCGCAGACACCGTGAACAGCTATACGGGCGCGGACGGGGCCGTTTATACGATCGTACAGCAACGGCCCTTCACCGATACGCTCACGGCGATGATGGTGCGTATCGACCATGACGGCGCGGTCATTCTGATGGAGATGGCACTCGATTGCACGGCAGAGCGATACGGCTCGCTCGGCATGACGTTCGACCTGCCGCGCGAGGGTGATCTAAGCGCCGACATCGAAGACCTGACACGCCACAGCGATTCAATCCGCACCAGCCGGATCGGAGGGGTATCGCTGACAACGCTCGATGCGAACCTCGAAAATGACTCAGTTATCGCATTATTTGATATGGGCTGCGCACGCGGTTAAATCTGAGCGAGAGGAAAAACTATGTTCAAACGACTTGGCATGTGTGCCGCCCTCGTCGGCGCAACATCCCCCGCATATGCGGGCGGCGGTATCGGCTATTCGTCAACCGACGCCGCCGGAACAATCGAACGGGTGGTCGGACAGCGCGATTTACCGGATGAGCGCGTTGGCGCGATGGTGTCCTATACCCGCAAAGACGGCTCGCGCTCGTTCGTTGAATATGCGATTGCCTGCGAACCGCTTGCCTTCGCCTATCTCGGCATCACCACCGGAACAGTCGAACGCACACCCAACCTGCGCACCGTGCGCGTGATGAGTGACGCGCTGCTCGGCAACACGGTCCGGCCTGTGAATATGATCGCGCTCGGCAACGAAACATCCGAAACGTCCGTCAGGGCGATTGCACAGGCGGTCTGCTCCTAGACCCGTCCGACCTCGTTGCGCCGCGCCCCTTTCGCCTCGGCCAACAGGCACAGCCAGTCATGGGCGACGGTCGCCGCCGCCAGTGCGGTGATTTCGGCATGGTCATAGGGCGGCGACACCTCGACCACATCCATCCCGATCAGGTTCAGCCCCTTCAGGCCACGGATCAGTTCCAACGCCTGCCACGACGCCAGCCCCCCGATAACCGGCGTGCCGGTTCCGGGCGCATAGGCGGGGTCCATCCCGTCCACATCGAACGACAGATAAAGCGGTGCATCGCCAACCCGCGCGCGGATTATCTCCAACGCCGCATCAACGCCATTCCGATGCACCCACGGCGCGGTCAGGATTTCGAACCCGTGATCGCTGTCGTTATAAGTCCGCAATCCGACCTGAGTAGACGTCGACACGTCAATGATCCCCTCGGCGGCGGCCCGCGCGAACATCGTCCCGTGATCCAGCTTGCGCCCGTCATCCTCCCACGTGTCGCAATGGGCATCAAATTGCAGCAATGCGACAGGCCCGTGAATCTTGGCGTGCGCCTTGATCAGCGGATAGGCGACAAAGTGATCCCCGCCCAGCGTCAGCATCTTTGCACCGCTGGCAAGGATCGCATCCGCATGTGCCTCGATCGACGCCGTAACGGTTTCGGGATGGTGCGGATCAACGAAACAATCGCCGTAATCGACAATCCCCAGATGCTCGAACAGGCTGAACCCCCAGGGAAACGAGTCCAGCTCGGACAGTTGCGCCGACGCCGCGCGAATGGCCTGCGGCCCGAACCGGCATCCCGGGCGGTTCGTCACGGACGCATCATAGGGCACGCCGCTGACGACGACATCAACGCCTTCAAGGTCGCGCGAGTACTGCCGCCGCAAAAAGCTCAGGGCGCCGCCATAGGTCATTTCCAGCGGGCGTCCTTTGACACCGCCCCGAAATGCGAAATCGCCTTTAACGTCGGTCATACCGCCTCACAATTTATGCAGATACGTTTTGTATTCCGCGTCCGAAATCATCGTTGCCAGCTTGGCCACTTCGGCACGGCGACACGCGGTATAGACCCGCACATATTCCGCGCCGTAAACCGCCGCCGCAATCGCAGAGCCCTCGAATTCATCCAGGGCACTGGTCCAGTCGTGGTGCAGCCGCTCGCCTTCCGACCCGTCGCCGTCGGTCAGTGCCGGACCCGCTTTGGCCTTGGTTTCCAGTCCGTGCGCAATACCGCCGAGGATCGCGGCCAGCGCCAGATAAGGGTTCACATCCGCGCCGCTGATCCGGTGCTCCAACCGCGCTCCGCCGCCGCTCGTCGCCGGAACACGCACCGCGACACCGCGATGATCCAGTCCCCATGTCAGGGCCATCGGCGCATAGGAACCGGGTTGAAAGCGCCGGTAAGAATTGGCATGCGGCGCGAAAACGGCCTGCAACTCGCGCATCGATCCCAACAACCCGCCAATCGCATGATCCAGCGGCGCGGCGACGCCGGTTTCGGCGGCAAAGATATTGCGGCCCCCGCTGTCCAGCAGGCTCACGTGAACATGCATTCCGCTGCCCGGAGGATCACCATAAGGCTTGGCCATAAATGTTGCCGCAACACCATGTTTGCGTGCTGCGGCCTTGACCAGCCGCTTGAACAGCATGGCATGATCGGCGGCGGCCATCGCATCTGCGATATGATTAAAGTTGATCTCGAACTGCCCCGGTCCGAACTCCGCAATCAGCGTATCGGCGGGAATATCCTGCACATCGCAAAATTCCAGAATGTCATCCAGCATCGGCTCCAGCGCCGTTGTCGCGGCCAGTTCGTATACCTGCGCACCCTCCAGCCCCGGCGGCGGCACAGGTGCATCCCCGACGCGCCCACCGGCCTGAAAGACGTAGAACTCCAACTCGGTCGCAACAACGGGCGTTACTCCCAGCGCCTCCAATCGCGCGACCTGCGACGCCAGACGCGTGCGCGGATCATAGACACAGCCCGCGCCGTTCGGTTCCTGCAACGTCATCAGAACCTGCGCCGCATCCTCCGACCACGGGATCGGTTTGAGCGTATCCAGAATGGGCCGCGCGATTCCGTCAGGGTCACCGATTGCGGCGGCCAGTTGTGTTTCGTCAACATCCTCGCCGAAAATGTCCAGCGCATAGGTCGACATCGGCAGGCGGATTCCGTCACCCGACAGCTTGCGCGCGGCATCGCCCGGCAACCATTTGCCGCGCATAACACCGTTCATATCGGGAAATAAAAGTTCGATACGGTCGAGTTTCGGATGGGCGCTGATAAACGCCTCGATACGGTCTTGGTCGGTCACTGTCAGGTCTCGCTGCGGCTGATCTCCGCACGCTTGCCGGCAAGCGAGGCGAGGATCACCCCCAGCGCAACAACGGAAATCAGAATGGTGGAAAGGGCATTGATTTCGGGCGTCACGCCAAGGCGCACCGAACTGTAAATTTTCATCGGCAACGTCGTCGCCCCCGGCCCGGAGGCAAAGGACGCAATCACCAGATCGTCCAGTGACAGCGTGAAGGTCAACAGCCACGCGGCAACAATCGCGGGCGCGATAATCGGCAACGTCACCGACATAAACGCATCCAGCTTTGACGCGCCGAGGTCTTCGGCGGCTTCCTCCAGCGAGCGGTCAAAACTGACCAGTCGCGAGGAAATCACCACGGTCGCAAAGCACATCGCAAACGTAATATGCGCCAGCATGATCGTGACAATTCCGCGATCCATGCCGATTGCAATAAACAGCAACAGCAAAGACAGGCCCGTAATCACCTCGGGCATGACCAACGGCGCATAGACCATGCCGGTAAACAGTGTCCGGCCTTTGAACCGCCCTGCACGCACCAGAACCAGCGCCGCCATCGTTCCCAGCACGGTCGCAACGGTCGCGGTCACAACGGCAACCCGCAATGTGACCCATGCCGCATCCAGAAATGCCTCGTTCTCCAGCAGTGCGCTGTACCACTTTGTTGAAAAGCCGCCCCAGACAGTGACCAGCTTGGACTCGTTGAAACTGAAAATCACGAGGATCAGAATAGGGATATAAAGAAACGCAAACCCCAGCGCGATGGACGTGGCATTGAACCACGAAAAGCGGTTGTTCATTGCCCCGCCTCCGACAGCTTTTGTTGTTGCCGCTGGAACAGAACAATCGGCACGATCAACAGCACCAGCAAAACAACTGCTACCGCCGAGGCCACCGGCCAATCACGGTTTGAGAAAAACTCGACCCACAGCGTTTTGCCGATCATCAGCGTACCGGACCCGCCCAGCAGATCGGGGATAACAAATTCGCCCATCGCCGGAATGAACACGAGAAAGCAACCGGCAATCACCCCCGGCAAAGACAACGGAAACGTCACCAGCCAGAATGCCGACAGGCGCGACGATCCCAAATCTTCGGCGGCCTCGATCAGCGACCAGTCCATCTTTTCCAGCGCCGCATAGATCGGCAGGATCATAAACGGCAGATAGCTGTAGACGATGCCGATATAGACGGCGGTATTGGTGTTGAGGATTGTCAGCGGTTCGGCGATCACTCCAACGCTCAACAGGAACTGGTTCAGCAATCCTTCGGTTTTCAGAATACCGATCCACGCATAAACGCGGATCAGAAAACTCGTCCAGAACGGCAGGATCACCAGCATCACCAACAGCGCCCGCCACCGTTGCGGCGAACAGGCCAGCGCATAGGCAATCGGATACGCAACACTCAGCGTTATCAGCGTCGAAATCGCCGCGATGACGAACGATGACTTAAAGGCGTTCAGGTAAAGCGGATCATCCGCCAGCCATGTGTAGTTCTCAAAATCGAGCGCCGCCCAGTATTCTTTGACCGCTTGCCAGCCGCCCGACAGATCCAGCTGCGGCGTATAGGGCGGGATCGAAACCGCAAGGTCCGACAACGACATCTTTAGGACGATAAAAAACGGCGCAAGGAAGAGCACTGCGAGCCACAGGTACGGGATCGCTATGACGAGGCGGGACGGTTTCATTCCGCCAACACCAATCCGGCATCGGTGGACCAGCCAACCCAAACCGTTTGTTCCCACTCGATCCCGCGATTGGCCGAACGCCCCGCGTTGGTTTCCTGAGCTTTGATCACCTGACCGTTCTGCAATTCGAC
>CALGNW010000133.1 GCA_937958345.1 uncultured Neomegalonema sp.
CCGTCAGGGGGACGACTTTGTCCGCTGTACCGTGGGTGTGGATCAGGTTCACCGGCCCGCTGGGGCAGGACGCCGGCAACGCCTCCCAAAACGTCCCCGCGACGGGGGCAAATCCGGCAAACATCCCGCCGCGATGACAGGCGAGATTCCAAACCATCATCCCGCCAGCCGAGAAACCGCTCGCCATCAGGCGGGTTCTATCAATCGGAAAGCGCGCGGCGGCGTCCTCAATCAGCGCGTCGAAATACTCGAATTCTGTTGATCCGTCGACGCCGCGTTTGCGCGGGGCGCCCGGAATTACCCAGTCGGCTGCCGCGCTTTTGGGTGCGATCAACGCGACGCCAAGGCGCGATGCCATCTTTGACAAGCCCTTGTTTCTCATTACCCCCTTCGCTGTGCCGCGATATCCGTGCGCGTGAATTATCGCTCCAACCGGTGTCGAGCCGTCATGGCCCTCCGGCATCTTGATGCGATAGATCCGGTCGCCGATCCGGCAATCCGAATCCGCGCCGCACGCATGCGCGGTTCCGATGGGCAGCATCAGACAGACGAGGGCGGCAAACAGTAACTTCATGCGGGCACTCCCAATGATTGCGCGGCCTATAATGAGGCAAACGCGCACGCGGCGGCATCACAATAAGGCGACGTCACGCCAGCAGGATATTAAACCGCTCACGCGCCCAAGCGTCCGTTTTTGCATCAAGGTAACCGGGGTCAGGCTGCGCCAGAATCTGCCGCGCTTTTTCATGGGCAATCGCCCACGCATCGCGCGCACCCTTTTCAGCCCATGTCACCGGCGGGTCGCGGTCGGCCAGGACAGGGTAAAAGTAATCCCGGCTCATCGACGCCATCGTTTCGCTGCCGCCGAGAAAATGCCCCTCGCCAAGCACGGCCTCGCGGATGGAAGCCTCGCACAGCGTCTCCTCCGTCACTTCGATCCCCCGCACGGCGCGGTGAACGTGGCCGAGCATTTCATCATCAAGGATGAATGCCTCGAAACTCGCACCGAGCAGACTGGCCGTCATGCCCGCGCTCTCGTAGACCATATTCGCGCCTGCCAGTCCGCAAGCGAGCGCGGACATCGCCTTTTCCGCACCCATCTGAGCGTCGACCGCCTTTGAATCCGCCATTGATGACGCAACGCCCGATGGCAGGCCCAACCGGTTCGAGATTTGCGCGGCGGCGGCGTTCAGTATGCTGCTTTCTCCTCCGCCCCCGCAAAACGCGCCGGTGCGAAGGTCTATGACCAGCGGCCAGTTCGAGAAAATCACCGGATATCCCGGCGCAAAAACGTTCACGAGGATCAGTCCCGCCAGTGTCTCCGCCGTAGATTGCACGAGAAAGCCCGCTGGCGTTGCCGGAGCCGTCGCGCCCGATTGTGCGGCGATAATCGCATTGATCGGAACATTGCGCTTGATGCAGGCGACAGTCACCTCGACAGCATCTTCGCCGTACCGCAACGGCGAGACGACCGGCGAGATATGTGCTTTGCAAAATGGCCGTTCAGCGAACTTTCCTTCTCCGCCAAGCGCGTGATCAAACAGATCAACAATCGGATCAACGGTTTCCGCGACAGTAAAGCTGGTGCCGACAGGCTTTGTTGTACCGCGCAGCAGCGCGTAGGCCGTGTTGATATCCAGATCAATCAAGTCAGGGACATCGGTGGCGACACAGCATCGGGTGAACCAGCTGACATTGGTCAACGTGTCCTGCAGCCTCGTGAAATCATATAAATCGGTCAGGGTTGAAGGGCGGTACAATCCGCTTTCCAAATCGAGCGTTTGTACCGCAGCACCGCCGGTTCCAAAATACACACGCTCGCCGCCGACCTCGAAATCATGCCTTCGATCGCGGCCATAATAGATGAAGGATTTGCACGCACTGTCAATGACGTCTTCGACCATCTCCCGCGGAAAGCAGAGCCGCCCCAGATCGTTGACGAATGCACCGCGTGCGCAAGCGGCCTCGACAAGAACCTGCGGTGCCTCGCCCATGCCCAACTCGGCGAGGAGTTTCAACGCGAGGTCATATATCCGGTCGATCTGACGATCCGTCAGCGGCCGGTATTGACCTCCGCTTTGGCCCGGCGCTGCGGGATTTTCGGGTGTCGCGGCAATCGCACGTGCGGCCATCCGCGCCGACCGGCCTCGTCGCCGTTCGCCGGGTATCATATGATCCACATAGCCTCCTGTTCCGACCAGCCTGAAGGGTCGGTCATCGGAGAGGCGAGGACAAGAACTATCGGTTCGGCGTGTCGTCCGATTATTCGGCCGGAACGCTCGGCAATGACTCGGTTGCGCCACTGCCGGACGGAACGGTATCCCCGCCAATCGTCGGTGGAGCGAGAGCGTCAAGGGCGCTGCCCGTGTCGCCGTCTACGCCGGGCAGAGCCTCTTCAACCGACAGGCGGTCCAGAACCGATCCGCCCTGACGGTCCGCTTGAGAGAGCACATTCAGAACCAGACTGGTGGTCAGGAAACCCGCCGCCAGATACCACGTAAACCGCTGCAGAGCCGTCGCCGCGCCCCGACCGGTTACGACACCGCCACCGCCGCCGCCCATGCCCAATGCCCCGCCTTCGGATCGCTGCAACAAGACGAGCACGATCAAAAAGAGCACAAGAGCAAGGTGAAGCAGAAGAATGGCTTGTTCCATAGGGACTTATCCGAGTTTGCGGACGGCGCAAACAGTGCGCTCGGCCTGGTCAGGCGCGCTCAGTACCCCAAAGCGCGGGAAATGTCGATGGTTAAGAGCCCCGCACCGCGTTTTCAAACCGCCAGCCAGACTATTACCGCAATTTCTATTTAATAGCCTCAATCAGAATGGTCGCATCAGTATTCCGGTCAGACGATTTTTGTGCGCCCCCTTCTTGCGTTTTGACGAGGTAAAGACAACCAACGGGCTGGAAGCGATTGTCGCCTCGATCCCCACTCACGGCGGTTGAGAAAATTGGCGTCTTCTGTCGAGCCGCGACGCCATAAAAAAAGGCGCATCCCGCAGGATACGCCTTCCAACTAAGCCATTAGCGGGCTTAGTTCTTTTCTTTGTCGACCATTTTGCCCGCTTCGATCCAAGGCATCATGCCGCGCAGTTTCGCGCCGACTTCTTCGATCTGGTG
>CALGNW010000134.1 GCA_937958345.1 uncultured Neomegalonema sp.
AAGTCTGGTTGCCCGTTTTGTCAGCGCCTGTCTGAAGTTTTTTTGCAGATATTTGTCGAGAGACCGGTGCAATACCTCCGGCAGATCAGCGCGTTCGCGGGACGCGAGCAGAGCCTCTACGTCTGATAGAGGGTCGGAGAGATCGCGGAGTAACCTTGCAGCGTGTTTCGTATTGCTTGCCGGGTCATCGACGGGCAGCGTCTCATCAACCGGTTGTGATGTATCGGCATAGGCGCCGTATAAAGCCGCTGAACCCTGATCCACGCGAAACCCCCAAAGTCACAACTAATGAGGCTTATGCTTTCAGATCAGAAGGTTAGTCGCAATACTTATATGAAGTTTTCAAAAAAGGATCATGTCGCATTGTTTTTTGAATGCGCGTCAATGTTTGCTGCAAACCGTTCAAACAGATAGTGGCTGTCGCGCGGGCCTGGGCTTGCCTCGGGGTGATACTGAACCGAGAACACCGGCTTGCCTTCGACCCGCAGCCCGCAGTTTGTATTGTCGAACAGCGACGTGTGGCTCTCGACAACGCCGGCGGGAAGGGTGTCAGGGTCGACCGTAAAGCCATGATTCATCGACGTAATTTCGACCTTGCCGGTATCGAGATCTTTAACGGGATGGTTGGCCCCGTGGTGGCCCTGCTTCATCTTTTTCGTGTTAGCACCCAGCGCAAGGGCCAGCATTTGATGGCCGAGGCACACGCCGAAGATCGGAAGGCCGCTATCGACAATAGCGCGGATCGTCGGAACGGCATACTCGCCCGTTGCTGCAGGATCGCCCGGCCCATTGGACAAAAAGACGCCATCAGGCTGTAGCGCCAACACATCCTCCGCTGTCGCCGAGGCGGGGAGGACGGTTACATCGCAACCCACATCGGCGAGACAGCGCAGGATGTTGCGCTTTGCGCCGTAGTCGATGGCCACAACTTTACGTTTCGGTTCGTTTTGATCGGTGTATCCGTCAGCCCATGTCCAGCGTTTTTGTTTCCAGACATACGGCGCGGCGCAGGTGACATCCTTGGCGAGGTCGACGCCTTCGACGCCATTCCAGCCGCGTGCGCGCTCGATGAGGGCATCGGTATCGAGTTCGCCTGTCGGGTCATGCGCAATCGTAACGTGGGGCATGCCCAGATCGCGGACCATCCGAGTCAACCGGCGGGTATCGACGCCCGCAATGCCGATGCGTCCCGAGTTTGCCATCCAATCACCCAGGTTGGCCGTTGCCCGCCAGTTTGACGGATCGGTCGGATCAAGCCGCGTCACCATGCCGAGCGCAACAGGTGCACCGGCCTCGTCGTCCTCCGGCGTTACGCCGGTATTTCCGATATGCGGGAAGGTAAATGCGACGATTTGGTCGGCGTAGGACGGGTCTGTCATAATCTCCTGATAGCCGGTCATTGCCGTGTTGAAACATAACTCGCCGACGGCTTCGCCCGTCGCGCCGAAGCCGCGGCCCAGAAAAATTGTCCCGTCAGCCAGCGCCAAACAGGCTGTCGGACGCGAGGAAATTGTCTCATCGGGCTTGTTCGCCTCGACGATTGCGGTATCTGAGGGGTTCATGAGTCGTCTCCACAGCCCGGCGCGAGCGTTGCCGCGTGTCTAAAGTTTTCGACTCCGACAGGTCAAGACCCAGAGTGGTGAAATACTATGCGAGCGACAATCAATACGGCCATGAAAGCGGCAATGAAGGACAAGCATGTCGTCCGCCTGTCGACTTTGCGGCTTGTCAATGCAGCCATCAAAGAGCGTGATATCGCTCTGCGCAGTTCCGGAGGCGACGCCAGCGGCATTGATGAGGTTGAAATCATGGCCCTTTTGGGAAAAATGATTAAGCAACGCGAAGACTCTGTTGAACAGTACGAGAATGGGGGCCGGTTGGAATTGGCTGAGCGCGAGCGTGAGGAAATCACGATCATTCGCGAATTTCTGCCCGAACCTATGGGTGATGACGAGGTGACAACCGCGATTGATACCGTGATTTCAACACTCGGCGCGTCTTCGCTAAAAGACATGGGCGCGGTTATGAACGCACTTAAATCCGAATACGTCGGGCGCATGGACTTTGGCGCGGTCGGTAAGCGGGTGAAACAGCAGCTTTCATCAACTTAGATTTGCGGCTGTCCGGGCTAAGTTGCCGCCGGTCACGGATTTTCGATGACCGTAATGCGGAATGTTCCATCGGTCGGGCTGGAGTAGAGGCCCGGCTCGGTTGCGTTTCGCATATCAAGGCGCATTCGGACGTCGATGCCGCGAACCACGCCTGCGCCAAGCTCTGCTGGCGTGACGCGGAAGCGGCGCCGCCACCTATCGGCCTTTTCAGTATCGCGGACGCGCAGGCGGTCAATTTCGATATACCCGCCCTGCGGGGCCTCTAACCGGGTCTCCAGCGCCTCCACCTGAACACGCGCGCCGTTCGATCCGCCCACCGAGCGGTAGGCGCAGATTGACCCAAGCTCTAACAAGACGCGGGGTTTCATCTCAAAGCGTTTGCGGTTCCAAAACCTCCTGCCGCCGTTAACGTGCAGTTCGCCGTTTCTCTCGCGGGCGGTCCGGGTGATGCCGGGCATCGGGCGGGATCTGTTGCGGCTGATTGCGGAAAGATACGTTCCGGCGGAGAGATCGACGTTGACCTCGTCGAAGCAAAAAAGAGAAATGCTGGAGTTTATGCTGACGGTCACATCGGTGCTGAGCGAGGTTGCATTCCCCGGTCCGCACAGAAATGCGGCGAGCATAGCAAGCGGTAAAATTTTCCCCCGCACTCGGCGCATTGTCGATTTCCCGCGTCGCAACTTCCCCAAAGTCTTCCGTACAATGCTCCAACAGACTGAAATTCGGCTTAACAAGTCAGCAATCGTCTAAAAATTTAGGCAAAATAGCTCACAGATCGGGCGGTGCGAATACCGCAATACTGCCGGTTACTTTCCAACTTACAGTGTAAGGGATTGGTTTCCACCGCAGCGTGGAATTGATTTACCGTTTCCCGGCAATGGGCTAACGGAGACGCCGGGTTGTTACATAGGCTGCGCAATGACGTCACTGATTTCGATTTCAAACCTGACGAAGACCTACGAGGGGGGCTTTACCGCTCTTAACGGGGTGAATCTGGAGGTCGAGCGCGGGGAAATTCTGGCCTTGCTTGGCCCGAACGGGGCCGGAAAAACTACGATGATCGCTGTTGTCTGCGGCATTGTGAACCCCACCTCGGGCCGCGTTACCGTTGGCGGGTTCGACATTGTCGACGATTATCGGCGAACGCGGTCGATGATCGGCCTTGTTCCGCAAGAACTGACGACCGATGCGTTTGAAACGGTTTGGAGTACGGTGAGCCTAAGCCGCGGGATGTTCGGGAAGCGACCCAACCCCTCATATCTTGAGAAGGTACTGAAGTCCCTTTCACTGTGGGATAAAAAAGACAGCGAGTTACGCACGCTGTCCGGCGGTATGAAGCGGCGCGTCCTGATCGCGAAGGCGCTGTCTCACGAGCCGGAGGTTTTGTTCTTGGATGAGCCGACTGCGGGCGTGGACGTCGAGTTGCGTAAAAGTATGTGGGCGGTGGTCGAAGAACTGAGACAGCAGGGCACGACGATTATCCTGACCACTCATTACATCGAAGAGGCCGAGGCGATTGCCGACCGTATTGCCGTGATAAACAGGGGCGAAATTATCCTTGTTGAAGAGAAATCGAGGCTGATGCAAAAGCTCGGGAAGAAAAAGCTGACGCTTGATCTACAGGAGCCGCTTGAGGCGATACCGGCGGGTCTGTCGGAGTTTGATCTGACCCTGACCGAGGCGGGTATGCGGCTGGTCTATTCCTATGACGGAACTGCCGAGCGGACGGGCATCACGCGCCTGATGTCATCGTTAACCGAAAACGGAGTCCGGTTTCGTGATTTGCAGACCGAGCAGTCGTCGCTGGAAGATATCTTTGTCGAACTGGTGGGAGAGGACGCATGAACTGGCCCGCCGTAACCGCGATTTATAAATACGAAATGGCGCGGACGTTGAGGACGATGTTTCAAAGCATCGTATCGCCGGTAATTTCAACCTCGCTTTATTTTATCGTGTTCGGGTCGGCCATCGGGTCGCGGATCGCTGAGATTGACGGCATTTCTTATGGTGCGTTTCTTGTGCCCGGTTTGATTATGCTGACGCTGCTGACCCAGAGCGTGTCGAATGCGTCATTTGGCATCTTCTTCCCGAAATTTACGGGTACGATCTATGAGCTGTTGTCTGCGCCGATTTCTCCGATGGAGATTGTTCTCGGCTATGTCGGTGCAGCGGCGACGAAATCGCTGGTCCTCGGTCTGATTATTCTCGCAACGGCGGGTCTGTTTGTGCCGCTGGAGGTCCAGCATCCTTTTTGGATGATGGCGTTTCTCGTCCTAACGGCAGTTTCCTTCTGTCTGCTGGGCTTTATCATCGGCATTGTCGCGAAAAATTTCGAGCAACTGCAAATCGTTCCGCTGCTGATTATCACACCGTTGGTTTTCCTCGGCGGCAGCTTTTATTCGATTTCGATGCTGCCGCCGTTTTGGCAAACAGTAACGCTGTTTAATCCCGTGGTTTACCTTGTCAGCGGATTTCGCTGGAGCTTTTACGGCATTTCAGATGTGCCGGTTCTGGCGAGTGTTATCGCGATTTCACTGTTCCTTGCCGTCTCTCTCGGCGTCATTTGGTGGATATTCAGAACCGGCTATCGTCTGAAGGCATAAAGCCGCCGACATCGCGGTCAGATGTCGAGGAAAACCGTTTCACGCTCACCTTGTAACCGGATGTCGAAGCGATAAACGGGAAAGCCGGTGTCGCGTTCGTCCTCTTCTGCGTCAGGGCGCGTGGCGATGAGTGTGTCGCGGCGCGGTCCGGCTTGTTTAAGGAGCGGATCGGGGCCGTTCTCCTCATCCGGAAAATACATACGGGTGTGCAAGCCGAGATTTATGCCTCGGGCGACGATCCATAGGCAAACGTAAGGCGGGCCGGATCGTGCGGCGGGCTTTACGGTGTCGAACTGATAGACACCTGTTTTCAGGTCGGTGGATTTGCGAAGCCAGATACCGGCGTTGCTTTGCCCGTCCGGCTGCCAAAGTTCGATCAGTGCGTCGCGGAGGGGTGCGTTCGCGCCGTCGAAAATCTTGCCTTCGATGCGGATGCGCACACCGGGGGCATCCGCCGTGATGCTTGCACCCGGATCGGCGGGGTACACTCCGGTCAAACCGGCCGAGCAGGGCGTGCAACCGATATGGACGTAGGGTCCGGCGGTTTGCGACGGTGTTTCCTTTAGCATCAGTTCCCCTCCAGCCGATTTTCGAACGGTGTCGAGCCGCGTCCCCGCAGAATAATGTCAAAACGATAGGCGAGGCAGTCCATCGGAACACTGGCGCTCATGTCGAGAACGCCGACCAAACTGGCCAGCGCAGCAGGATCGGTCATGGCGTTTGCGATGGAACAGCGAGCGATCAGCG
Organism: uncultured Neomegalonema sp.; assembly: GCA_937958345.1. Classification (GTDB taxonomy): domain Bacteria; phylum Pseudomonadota; class Alphaproteobacteria; order Rhodobacterales; family Rhodobacteraceae; genus JAHDDY01. The sequence goes on from CALGNW010000134.1 coordinate 5,462, forward strand.
GATCGCCCTCAAAATACATCTGTGTGATGAGCCGCTGTGCGAAGGCCTGACCAAAGACGGAAAAGTGGATATGGGCCGGACGCCAAGTATTCGGCCCGTTGGGAAACGGATACGCCCCCGGCTGTACCGTCAGAAAACGGTATTCGCCGCTGTCACCCGTTATACAGCGCCCGCAGCCGCCAAAATTCGGATCAAGCGGCGCAAGATAGCCCTCGTTGACGTGGCGATACCGCCCGCCAGCGTTTGCCTGCCACACTTCGACGAGAGTATTGGGGACGGGTCGGTTGTTTTCGTCGAGGACGCGCCCGTGGACAATGATGCGCGGACCTATTGCGTCGGTGTCTGAGCCGTTGGCCGCTGCATAATTTCGGATCAAATCGCTGTCTAGCGGACCGATTGTGTCGGATTCGAAGACCGGGCCGTCCAGTTCGGGCGACGGCCCTTCGATGCGTAGCAGAGCCTGCTGCGGACTGCGCAGGATGCTGGAGCGATAATCCGGTGTAAGGGGTTTCGGCTGCCAGTCGTAATCGCGAGGCGAAAGGGCATTCCGGTTCATATTACGGTTCCCCACATAGAGTTTGGGAAACCGTAACGTTATTGCCGCCGAGTCGCTACTTCCGCAGCCTCTTTGCGTTTGCCGATGCTTTTTTTGTCATAGGGTGCACCGCAGCCTGCATGACTTGGGCAGGAGATTTCCCGGAAATAGCTGCGAGTGTCGCGTCCTGCATTCCGCTTGCGACAGCAGTCGGTTTCTCCATCCACATAGATGCATTTTCCAGCGGGGTCATTGTCCCCATCGAAATTTTTACCGAACGATGCCAGACCGTTTCGCTTGCCGCGATCGTCAGTTTTTGCATTTCGAATGCGAAATCGAGGTAATCCAATGGATTTAGGGCGTTAAGACGGCGCTTCACTATGTGCGCTCCTTTATTGTGCAGTGCAGCATATGAATATTGCAGTGCAAAATACAAGCCGTATTTTCGACAGGCCCTTCCCTCGGCGATTGCAATCGCCTATATTAGCGATGCTGTCGCAAGGCAGATATGGTGATAAACGCGCGTGTAATAGATGGCTCGGACCCGGGGGCGGTACCCGGCGACTCCACCAACACTCCCTTCATTTGAGGGCGGATGGGGTCGAAATAGGATCGACGGACATTGAAAGGCGTTAGCTTTTACTCGGCATGGTTCCGCCGTTATCGGGCCGTTCGCACAATTGCAAATGACAATAGTGCTCCGGTAGCAGTCGCTGCGTAAGCAGTGCCTAACACTGGAACTTAGCCGTTAGCCCTAGCCGGTTAACGCGGGGTTCGGAGGCACCTGGCAACAGAAGCCTCCACTTTCTCGCAATCGGACGCGACAGACGCACGGTAATCGTGCAATGTGCAAAAATCGCTTTGTTGCCAACGTGATTTAGGTATTGTTGGCGCGTGTTTGCAGAGAGTTTGTTATGCAGGTCGAGCCAATTGATTATCTTGAACTGACCAGAAAAGCCCTTCGTGGGGTTATGTCAGATTCTCTATCACACGCCGCAGAGAACGGTTTGGTGGGGGAACAACACTTCTACATCACGTTCCGCACCAACCTGCGCGGTGTCGTGATGCCAGACTGGCTGCAAGAGCAGTACCCCGAGGAAATGACCATCGTTGTCCAACATGAATACTGGGATTTGGCCGTGATGCCGGATCGTTTTTCAATTGGGCTGAGCTTTAACAATCGCTCGGTAACGCTGGTAGTTCCTTTTGCTTCGGTGAAAACCTTTGCCGACCCAAGCGTGAATTTTCAGCTTGATATTCCGCCGGGTGGTCTTGACCAAGAAACGGATGCGATTGGCGCGGCGCAGAGCGACGGCGATGAAGAGGCCGAAGCAGCGGACGAGACACCCGCATCAGAAAAGCCAGACGGTGAGGCAACCGTCGTTAGCCTCGACGCATTCCGCAAAAAGTAAATCTCGGCATTGGGCCGCGTTAAGCCTTGATGCGCTTGCGGGACAAGCCGGGTATTTCGAGTAGCGAAATTTTCTCAAAACGCTTTATAACTCCGTCAAAGTAAGCCTCAGCAGAGAGACCTTTGATGACCAAGACGCGCACCGAGACCGATTCCTTTGGCCCGCTAAAAGTTCCCGCCGATAAGTATTGGGGCGCGCAGACGCAGCGCTCGATTATGAACTTTCCCATCGGCTGGGAAAAACAGCCTGTTGCGATTGTTCGTGCACTTGGGGTCATTAAGCGCGCCGCCGCCGAGACGAATATGGAGCAGGGCAAGCTGAACAAAAAGCTCGGTAAAGCCATCGTCAAAGCTGCGGATGAGGTGATCAAGGGCAAGCTTGACGATAATTTTCCGCTGGTCGTTTGGCAGACTGGATCGGGCACTCAGTCGAATATGAATTCGAATGAAGTCATCGCGAACCGCGCGATTGAAATTTTGGGCGGGGTGATCGGTTCAAAAGACCCCGTGCATCCGAATGACCACGTCAATATGTCTCAATCGTCGAACGACACTTTCCCGACGGCGATGCATATTGGGACGGCGATGATGGCGCGTGATGTTACGCTGCCGGGGTTGGAGGCGCTGCATAAAGCGCTTGCGGCGAAGGAAAAGGCGTTCGCGAAGATCATCAAGATTGGCCGCACCCATACGCAGGATGCGACGCCGATGACGCTTGGGCAAGAGTTTGGCGGCTATGCTTTTCAGGTCAAACAAGGCATCGCGCGCATCAACGCGGCGCTGAAAAATATCTATCCGCTGGCGCAGGGCGGTACGGCGGTGGGGACAGGGCTGAACACCAAAAAGGGGTTCGATAAAGCCTTTGCTGCCCATGCTGCGAAAATCACGGGACTGCCGTTCAAAACCGCCCCGAATAAATTTGAGGCGCTCGCGGCACATGACGCGATTGTCGAGATGTCTGGTGCGCTGAAAACCGTGGCGGCGAGCCTCTTTAAGATTGCCAATGATGTGCGCTTGCTGGGATCGGGGCCGCGCTGTGGTCTTGGGGAGTTGATCCTACCTGAGAACGAGCCGGGCAGTTCGATTATGCCGGGGAAAGTGAACCCGACGCAGTGCGAGGCGCTCACTCAGGTTTGCGCTCAGGTGATGGGCAACGATGCGGCGATTGGGTTTGCCGGGTCGCAAGGTCATTTCGAGTTGAACGTCTATAAGCCGATGATGGTCTATAACCTGCTGCAATCCATGCAATTGCTGGGGGATGCTGCGCAGGCCTTTACGGATAATTGCATCGCAGATTTGCAAGCCGATGAGGAGCGTATTTCGAAACTGATGTGGGAGAGCCTGATGCTGGTGACGGCATTGGCCCCTGAAATTGGTTACGACAATGCAACGAAGGTTGCGAAGACCGCGCATAAGAACAAAACCACGCTCAAAGAAGAGGCGATCAAGCTCGGCTTTGTCGACGAAGCGACCTTTGATCGGGTTGTGCAGCCCAAGGATATGTTGGGTCCGAAATGAGCAACCTAACCACTGATCCAAAGACCGCTCGGAAAACCCCAAATGCGTCGGCGCGTAAGGTATGATCCGCGAAGCAACCTCCGCTGATCTGCCCGGTGTGAAGCGTATTGCGGAACTCGCTTTCCAGCCCTTTGTCGCCA
>CALGNW010000135.1 GCA_937958345.1 uncultured Neomegalonema sp.
GAAATTATCCGCGCGGTGTACGATCAGAGTATTGGCCGTCGGAATATCAAGACCGGATTCGACGATCGTCGTTGCCAGCAGAATATCGAACTGACCGTCGTAGAATTTATTCATCACATCATCGAGCGCACCGGGGGCCATCTGGCCGTGGGCAGTGGCGAATTTCAGTTCGGGTAGTTGCTCGCGCAGAAACTCTTCGATCTCGGGCAGGTCGGCAATGCGCGGCGCGACGTAGAACGACTGGCCACCGCGATAATGCTCGCGCAGCAAAGCCTCGCGGATCGTTACCGGATCAAACGGCGCAACATAGGTGCGCACGGCGAGACGGTCGACAGGCGGCGTGCCGATCAGCGACAGCTCGCGCACGCCGGTCATACTTAGTTGCAATGTGCGCGGAATGGGCGTCGCGGTCATGGTCAGAACATGCACATCGGACTTGAGCGATTTCAGGCGTTCCTTATGTGCAACGCCAAATCGTTGCTCCTCGTCAACGACAAGAAGGCCGAGGCGGGCGAATTCTATGTTCTTTGCAAGTAACGCATGCGTCCCGACAACAATATCGACCGTCCCGTCAGCCATACCCTTTTTGGTTTCGCTCGCCTCCTTGGTCGCGACAAACCGCGACAGCTGGCGAACCGTGACAGGCAGACCCTTGAAGCGTTCGGCAAATCCCTTGGCGTGCTGCCGTGCGAGCAGCGTTGTCGGCGCGACGACCGCAACCTGAAAACCCGCGAGCGCGGCGACGAACGCCGCACGCAGCGCAACCTCGGTCTTGCCGAACCCGACATCCCCGACAACGAGGCGGTCCATCGGATTGCCGCTGGCCATATCCTCGATCACGTCATCAATCGCGCCAAGCTGGTCCTCGGTTTCGGTATAGGGGAAACGCGCGCAGAATTCGTCCCACGCGCCCTCGGGCGGGGTCATGCGGTCTGCGGTTCGGAGCATCCTTTCCGCCGCCACTTTGATCAGCCGCTCCGCCATATCGCGGATGCGGTTTTTCATCTTGGCCTTGCGGGCCTGCCATGCGCCGCCGCCCAACCGGTCAAGCGCGGTATGATCGTCGGCGCCGTAACGGGTCAGCAGCTCGATATTCTCGACCGGCAGATAAAGCTTTGTCTGACCTGCATATTCCAGCGCGAGGCAATCATGCGGCGCGCCCAGCGCCTCGACCGTTTGCAGGCCGGTATAGCGCCCTACTCCGTGCTCGACATGGACAACGAGATCGCCGGTCGCGAGGCCCGAGGCTTCGGTGAGGAAATTCTCGGCCTTTTTCGACTTGCGCGTCTGGCGAACAAGGCGGTCGCCCAGAATATCCTGTTCGGCAATGACGGCGATGTCGTCTGTCTCGAACCCCTGCTCCAACCGCCAGACCATCAGGCCGACCTGTTTGGCCGGGGCGTCGTCGAGGTCTTGCCAGCGCGCAATCTCTACCGGGTTTTTGATGCCGTGATCACTCAGCATCGTTTTCATGCGGTCGCGCGCACCCGCCGAGTAAGACGCGAAGACGACGCGGCGTTTTTTCGACTGTAATGCTTTGACATGCGCGGCGACGGCATCGAACAGGTTGAGATCGGGGGTCTGGCGTTCCTGAGCGAAGCCCTTGCCCAGCTTGCCGCCCGCGTCGATGACGCCAGGACCGGAGCCGGTCGGCATGGGATTGAAGGCGCGGACGGGGCGGCCCGCGAACGCCTCGGCCCATGCCTGCTCGGTCAGATAAAGCTGATCGTGGGGGATCGGTTTGTAAACCGGCGCGCCCATCGCGCCCTCGCTGGTCGCGGTCGCACGGGTCTCGTAATGGTCGGCCACCGTGGCGAGACGGGCGTCGTAGACCTCGGCGATCTGGCTGTCGAGCGAAACCGGGCGCGCGGGCAGATAGTCGAAAATTGTCTCTAACCGTTCGTAGAAGAGCGGGAGCCAATGCTCCATGCCCTGATGTTTGCGGCCCTCGGATACCGCCTCGTAAAGCGGGTCTTCGAGGCCGGCACTGCCGAAGAGATCGCGGTACTTGGTGCGGAAGCGGTGAATGCTGTCATCATCGAGCGGCGCCTCGGAGACCGGCGCGAGGGCGATGCGGTCGACTTTGTTGGCGCTGCGCTGGCTGGCGGGGTCGAAACGCTTGATGCTTTCGATCACGTCACCGAAAAAATCGAGGCGTAGCGGTAACTTACGACCCGGCGGGAAGATGTCGATGATCCCGCCGCGCACGGCATAATCGCCCGGCTCAACGACGGTCGAGGCCCGCACATAGCCGTTGCGTGACAGATAGCGGGTCAGCTTGTCGGGGTCGATGCGGGTATCGGCCTTGGCGGTAAAGCTGGCGTCTTTGATGGCCTGCGCCGGAGGAATGCGCTGGGTAACGGCGTTCAGCGTCGAGACGATCACCGACGGACGGTCCCATCCGCGCGCCAGTGCCGCGAGCGTGGCCATTCTGGCGGCGGAAACCTCGGGGTTCGGAGAAACGCGGTCATACGGAAGGCAATCCCATGCGGGAAACCGCAAAACCGGTATGTCGGGCGCGAAAATCTTCAGCGAGTCGGCCATTGCCGTCATGCGCGAGTCGTCGCGCGCAACATGAAGCACAGGACAACCGGACCGCCGCACCAGATCGGCGAGCAGTTTTGCGTCAAAGCCCTCGGGCGCGCCGCCAACCCGCACAAGGCCGGGGTCGAGGGGCTTTGGTGTCGTTCGGTCTGCCGCCATAAAGCGCGACCTAACGCGCCAGACGGGTGATGGCAAGGCGCGAGAAACAACCCCGGCGATGCAACAGTCCCGGATTGATATTTTTGTCCTGCCCCGCGTCCCTCTGTACCGATTCGGGTCGGAGCGTGCGCGGGGTCGTCATGGCGCAATCCATGGACGCTATCGCGTTTTGAAGTGCCGAAATGTCCGACAAGTTAACCGCGAATTGATGCATTCACCCTTTGCAGGGGGCTTTGACACCCCCGTATTCCGGCATCGGGTAAATCACGCGTTGTACATTTGGACGGGCCGCAACCGCGGAAATTCAGGCATTCCGGCAATTCAACGGTCAAACGCGCCACCTTGGCAAGCGATCTGCATAGGGGGCTGCAAATAAAAATAAGCGTTTGAAGCACCTTAACCGTTTTTCGAGGTGTTCCGAGTAGCTTGGGGCAGAATTCACAGATGAGCTGCGCGCGAGTATCCGCGCAGTTGCGAGGAAGCCGTATGGGTGACTTGAAGTTTCAGATCCAACACTACGCAACAGAAATGTGGCGTCGTAAGTGGAGTATCCTGTTGGTCGGCCTGCTCGTCGGCCTGATGGGGACCTATGTTGCGGCTACCCGGCCTGATGTATTTACGTCCCGTGCCGCCGTCGAGGTTGACGAGAACGCATTGCTGAATGCCGTTCTGCCGCGCGGTGCGCCGCGCTCGAATACCGAAGCCGAGATCGATTCGGTCCGGCGCGGTATCTATGCGCGACCGAACCTCGAGCAGATTATCTATGACACCGATCTGAACCTGACCCTGAATGACCGTCGCGGCATGGAAGCGATGGTCGAGAACCTCGAAAAAAAGCTCGAGCTGAAGCGTCAGGGAAGCAACTATTACGTCATCGAATACACGCACAACGATCCGGTTGTTGCGCGCGATGTGACCCAAGCCGCGCTGGACATCTTTCTTGAGCGCAGCATCGAGGACACCAGCAGCGGTCAGGGCAGCGACAAAGAAGAAGCGCGCACCTTCCTGCAAAACAAGCTGGATGAAGCGAACGGCAAGCTGGAAGAAACCCAAGCCAAGATTGCCGAATATCAGCGCGTCAACGGCGACGCGATCCGCGGCACGAACGCGATGCAGAACCAGCTGCGCGGTCTGGAAACCCAGCTGAGCACCCTGCGCAGCGACCTGATGCTGTATCAGGGCGAGTTGTCGAATCTGCAATCGCGCCTTGCTTCGACACCGCCGGAAATCATTACGCGCTATGAACAGCCGCCGCAGCAGATCCGCCAGCAAACGCCGCCGCCAATCCGCCCGAACGTCGTTGTTCCCCAAAACGGACCAACGCCCGAGCAGACCCGCGCCGACGGTTTTCAGCGTCAGCTCGGCCAACTGCAAAGCGAACTGGCAAGCATGCTGGAGCGTCTGACGCCGCAGCACCCGGACGTCGTGACGATGCAAAACCGTCTGAACGCGGCGCAGGGTGATTATGCGCAGCTTCAAGCCGCCGCGCAGGCCGCGAATGCACGCCAGCAGGGGGAAGTAAACCGCGCCAACCAGCTTTTGACCGATTACGAAAACAACTTCCGTCAATGGCAGATCCAGAATTCGCAGCCGATTGCGCAGCTGCCGCAGCGCCCTGTTTATGGTCCGAACCCTGCCATCACCGAAATTCGTTCGCAGGCAAACAACCGCATTGCCCGGATTAACGTGGTCGACAGCCAGATCGCCGAACTGAATGCCGAAATCCGTAAAGTTCGCGACGTTATGACCAAACAACCGGAAATCGTTCAGCGTTTTTCGAGAATGAGCACGGCTGAGACAAAACTGCTGAATGAAGTGTCGGCGCTGGAAAACCAGCTGGCTGTTATTCAGCCGTCGATCATCCAGACCGTCCGCATGAAGGTTATCGAGCCGCCGCTTGCGCCGGTGACACCAGCCGGACCGAACCGCCTGCTGCTGTTTATGGGGGCGTTCCTGCTGGCCGGGGGGTCGGGCATGGGCCTCGCGTTTATGCGGGTGCAGCTGGCCGACAATATCCCGACGATCAAACACCTGAAGAACAACTTCGACCTGCCGATCCTCGGCGGCGTATCGAAAATGGAATCGCAGTCGGATACTGCGCGCAATGCTGTGGGGAACCTTGTCTTCCTTGCAAGTGTCGCAGCCTTAATCGCGATCTTCGGGTACGTGACCTACCGCTATCACTTCGAGCTTTGGCGTCCCGACTTTGCGGGCCTGCTTAGTAAGTTCGGGATCGGACCTGCGGCGCGCGGTTGATAAACCGCGGCATCGGAAAAAAAGTCCCCGGAATGCACCGGCGCATCGCTGCGCACGCATCCGGGGCAACCGTTTTGAACTGGAGAGCCTTCGATGAGCTTGATTGACCGCGTCGCTTCATCCCATGGGAAAAGACCAAGTCCCCAACAATCGATGATCCGCAAGCACGAGGCGCAGGCTGTGCCGGATGTTGATGTCGATGTGTGGGAAGACGAATACGCAAATGACTGGGAAGTTGCGGCAAGATCGCCCGCGCCGAAAGGACCGGATCTGGTTGACGGCCAGTCCGCCGTGATGTCTCAGGTGATGGCAAAGGCCGCCGCGCCTGTGCCTTCGCGTCGCGGCAAGTCGCGCAGTGCCAAACTGCCCGCCACGCAAAGCCGTGAATTTCAGATCGACTTTGAGCGCCTGAAGCAGTTCGGGTTTATCTCGCCCGATGGCCGCCGCTCGCGCGTGTCGGAGGAGTTCCGTCTGATCAAGCGCCGCCTGATGCAGCGTATGAGCCTGACCGCCCGCAACCGCAAAAAGCAGCGCGGTCGCGAACACGTTATTCTGGTGACGAGCGCCCGCCCGTCCGAAGGCAAAAGCTTTATCGCCGTGAACCTCGCCCTGTCGATCGTGCTGGACGAGGGTTTCAATGTGATGCTGGTCGATGCCGATGTGGCGCGCCCGTCGATCTCGAACATCTTCGGTCTTCGCAATGACCTGCCCGGTCTGACCGATTTGCTGTTGGGGCATGAGGGGCGTCTTTCAGACGTGCTGTTGCGTGAAACCAACCATCCGTTGAGCGTGCTTGCAGCGGGCGGCGCAGTGGATTCGGCCACCGACCTGTTCGGCGGCGATGACATGCGCCAGCTGGTAACCGATATTGCGTCGCGCTATACTGACCGGATCATCATTTTTGATGCGCCGCCTTTGCTTGCCTCCACCGAACCCGTCGCCCTTGCAGAACACGCAGGGCAAACCGTCTTAGTCGTTGATGCGGAAAGAACTTCGCGCGCGGCCATCGATTCGGCATTGGATTTGCTTGAGACAGACCAGAACGTCAACCTGGTGCTTAACAAGACAACCGTCCAGAATCGCACCGAGCAGTTTGGAAGTTATTATGAAGCCTACAACCAAGCATCCACGTAAGGCCTTTGCAACGAAAGCGCGGCTGGGCCTTTTGGCTGCGGTTAGCGGGTTCGCTCTTACCGGCGCCGTAACGGGTCTTTCCGCACAATCCATCGGCGATACCGCCTCTAGCGGGGGGTATGGCACTGCCGGTATCCCAATCGGGGACGACGTCTATGGCGCGGCAGCAGATGGCCTTCAGCCGATTGGTGTCGGTCCCGCAGCGCGCCCGAGCGGTGTTCAGGCCGTTGCCAAGTCGGGCACGCCCGAGCTGCGCACGCCGACGCGCCGTGGCCGCTGGACGACGTCTGTGACGCCGTTTGCGGAAGCGACTGTTACATATTCGGACAATATCAACCTGGACCGCGCAGGTCAGGAGCAGGACGAGACGATTCTGACCGCAACCGCCGGTGTAACGCTGGCAGCACGGAACGAACGCCTTGCAGGTCAGCTTGCCTATACCGCGAGCTATGACACGTTCCTGAACGAAACCAACGAAGACGGTTTCCGCCACAACCTGAATACGCGCTGGTCGGCGGCAGTTGTCCCGAACCTGTTCTATATTGACGCAGAGGGCGGCGTTTCCGAGACATATAACACGAGCGACCGTTTCTCGGGCAACGCGCTGGCGAATGCCGACGACCGCTCGCGGGCGTTCTATGGTCTCATCAGTCCTTCGCTGCGCAAGAATATCGGCGGCTGGGCTGATACCGAAATCCGCTATACGTTGCGCGGTGAAGCGTTTGACGACGATCAGGACGGCGGTTACTCGCAACAGCTTTCGGCTGGTATCACCGGTGATCCGCGCAGATTCCGCCGCTTTGGCTGGCAGGCTGCGACCGAGTACGAAGTCTATACGCCGGAAGATGAAACGACGGGCGAAGATCTGCAACGCTGGACCAGTTACGCCAGCGTCGATGTTCCCGTGTCGAACACCTTCGCCGTGACCGGTACGCTTGGTTACGATCACTTCTCGGAAGATATTGCCGATAGCGATGTCTCGGGTGTGTTTGCCAATGCCGGTGTCCGCTGGCAGCCGAACACGCGCTTTGCGGCCCGTGCCTTCGGCGGGTGGCGTTATGACGGCGTCGACTTTGGTGCAGAAGCCAACTATGCGCTGCGCAACAACCTCGTCGCCGGTCTTCAGGCCCGTCGCGGTGTGCAGTTCAGCAACTTTGCAGTCGACTCGGCGTCGCCGATCTCGGCAGTGGATAACAGTGGCCGTGCCGCGTTCATCGCCGCCGATGGCGGAACCACGACGAACATCAACGACGCGCTGGCGATTGACAACCAGACCGCTCAGACCGGGCGCTTTGGCGATATCAACCGCACCGATCAGGATGACGACGCCGTTGTCGATACCCTGCAAGCCTATGTCTCCGGCCAGACCGGCAAGACATCGTGGAACGCCAACGTTCAGGCAGCGAACTATGACTATGGTTCATCGCTTGGCGCGGACGAGCTGATCCTCGCGGCGAATGCGGATGTTTCGCGTAAGCTGACCTCGCGTCTTGCAGCGTCTGCAGGCGTCGGCTTTACGTCGGTACAGTATGAAGATCCGGCCCCGGGAACCACTCTGATCCAGAGCGATTACGAAACTTTATCGCTCGGATTGGGATTAGAGTACCAGCTTACGGAAATTGTAAACGTTTTTGGGCGATACACATATACGAAGCGATTCGCAGACCTGCCTGATGACGAGTTCACCGAGAACGCAGGCGTCGTCGGCGTAAGAGCGAGTTTCTAAGAAGCGCCTCAAGAAGAGGCGAAGCCCGACAGGTGACTGATGTACGAAGAATTCTACGGACTGAGCGCCAATCCTTTCCGCCTAACGCCGGACCGCAAATTCTGGTTCGGCTCTGAAGGCCACCGCAAAGCGATGTCGTACCTCAAGTACGGCCTCTATCAGGGTGAAGGATTCATCGTCGTAACGGGTGACGTGGGTACGGGTAAATCGACCCTCGTCTCTCAACTATTCTCCGAACTGGACGGCAACGACATTGTTGCCGCCCAGATCGGGACGACGCAGATTGACGCAGATGATGCCATCCGCCTGATCTGTAACGCCTTCGAACTGGATGTGGACAGCCGCGACAAAGCGGACCTGATCTCGGCATTCGAAGAGTTCCTGATCGACCAGAACCAAATGGGCAAGCGCGTCCTGCTGGTGATCGATGAGGCGCAGAACCTGCCGATCCGCACGCTCGAAGAGCTGCGCATGCTCTCCAATTTCAATGTCGGCGGACAACCTCTGTTCCAGAGTTTTCTGATCGGCCAGCCGCAGTTCCTTCAGACCGTCGCACACCGCGACCTGACGCAACTGCAGCAGCGTATCATCGCCAGCTATAAGCTGGAATCGATGAGCCGTCAGGAAACCGAAGATTACGTCGAGCACCGCCTCGCCGCTGTCGGCTGGAACGGAACGCCCGCCTTTGAACCGGCTGCGCATGACGCAATTTTTGCCGAGACAAAGGGCGTGCCGCGTCTGATCAACACCCTTGCCAACCGCATCATGCTGTTCGCTTCGCTGGAAGAAGCAACCGACGTGACGGGCGAGATGGTCGGGACTGTTATTGCCGATCTGCAAAAAGAAAACGCGACGCCGAAGCCGGTTGCCGGAGTTGCCGCAGCAAGCGGTGTTGCCATGTCCGGCGAAGGCGGCGAGCGCATTCAGCGCCTTGAACGCGCCGTGGCCGCACTGGTCAAACGTATTCAGGTCGCCGAGCAAAAGCTGGGCGAGCATGATGAAGCAATTCACGAGATGATCGACCTCGCCATGTCCGCCTATGGCGGCGACGGGGATGATGACGTGGTGCAACTGCACGCCTCGTAACGGGCACTTGCCGAGCAATTATTTCAAGGGGCCCCGGCGAAATCCGGGGCCTTTTTCTTTTCGGCGCGCCGTCACGGATTTGACAGGGAACGACGATGAACACCGCAGCAATGACCATCGACGTCGAAGATTATTATCACGTCCATGCCTTCAAAGACTCGATTGAGCGTTCGGCGTGGGCCGGTATGGAATCGCGGGTCGAGGCGAACACCCACCGGATGCTGGATCTGTTTGCCGAGACGGGATCGAAAGCGACGTTTTTCACGCTGGGCTGCGTCGCGGATGATCACCCCGGGATCGTCAGGCGTATCGTCGCCGACGGGCACGAGCTGGCCAGTCACGGTCAGGACCATTGGGCCGTGTTCGATCAGGACAGAGCGGCCTTTCTGGCCGATGTCACCCGCGCCCGCCTGACGCTGGAGGATATCGGCGGCGTCGCCGTCAAAGGATACCGCGCCGCGAGTTTTTCGATAGATGAACGCAGTCCATGGGCCTATGACGCGCTGGCCGAGGCGGGATATACCTATTCGTCGTCGTCGCATCCGATTGCCCATGACGCCTATGGCGATCCGAATGCCGACCGCGCCCCGCACAAAACCGAGGCCGGTATCGTCGAAATTCCGGTGGTGACGGCCACGGTGGGTAAAAAGCGCCTGCCCGCAGGCGGCGGCGGGTTTTTCCGGCTGATCCCCTTGGCATGGTTCACCCGCGCGCACCGCCAGGCGGTTGCCGAAGGATTAATCCCGAATTTTTACCTTCACCCTTGGGAAATTGATCCGGGGCAACCTCGCATTAAAGCCGCGCCGCTAAAATCCAGACTCAGGCACTACGTCGGTCTGTCGCGGTGCGAATCGAAACTGAAACGGCTCTTGCATGGCGCAAAGTGGACCCGAATGGATGAGGCTTATCATGGATGGCTCGGCGGGACTGAACGATCTGATGACGGAACCGGTGACAATCTCGCCGCTGACGCCGCAGGATCACGCCGCGTGGGATGATTACGTCCGCGATCATGCGGACGGTTCGCCCTTTCACAGAATAGCGTGGCGCGAGGCTGTCACAGGCGCGCTGGGCTATAAAGCGCCCTATCTGGTCGCGCGCCGCGATGCACGGATTGTCGGCGTGCTGCCGCTGGTTCATGCAAAAACGCGGCTGTTCGGAAACAACCTGATCTCGGCGGCATTCTCTGTCGGGGGCGGTATTCTGGCTGACGATGCCGCCGCCGTTGCCGCGCTGGGCGACGCCGCCGGTGCGATGGGCGAGAAGCTGGGCGTTGAGAGTCTGGAACTGCGCGGAACGCGGGCCGTCTTTGACGGCTGGCCCACCAAGGCCGAAACCTATGCCAGCTATACCGCGCCGCTGTCCCCCGATGCCGACGAACGGCTGAAGGCCGTACCCCGCAAGAAACGCGCAGATGTGCGCAAGGGGATCAAGGCGGACTTTCCCGTCGATGCGGAGGCGTCGGTCGATACGTTCTTTGAACTTTATGCGCAAAACCTGCATGCGCTCGGCACGCCTGTTATGCCGAAAAAATGGTACGCCGCGCTGAAAGATGCGTTTGGCGATGATTGCGAGATTGCGACCGTGCAGGGTCCGAACGGCCCTGTGGTCGGGCTGATGAGCTTTTACCACAAAGGTACGGTCTATCCGTATTACGTCGGCGCAAATGCCGAAGCGCGCAAGCTGCACGCGTTTGACCACGTGTACTGGACGCTGATGGAACGGGCGGTCGGGCGCGGCTGTACCGTGTTTGATTTTGGCCGCTCGAAAATCGGAACCGGCGCGGCGGATTATAAAAAGCACTGGGGATTTGAAGGCATACCGCTGGAGTATCAGTTCAAGCTGTACGGCGACAACAAGATGCCCGACATCAATCCGAACAATCCGAAATATGCGCGGTTTGTCAAAATCTGGCAAAAGCTGCCCTTCGCCGCGACCAAGATTATCGGCCCGCAACTGGCGAGGCAGATGGCATGAGCGTGGTCAAACCGACTCTGCTGTTTCTGGCGCACCGGATTCCGTATCCGCCGACCAAGGGCGAGAAGCTGCGCGCCTATAACCTGTTGAAGGGTCTGTCCGAAACCTATGACATCTGGCTGGGCGCGCCGCTGGATGACCCAGACGACTGGCAGTACCGCGACGCCCTCGACGCCTATTGCGTCGAAACGTATATCGCGGACATTCGCGGGCGCACGCGCCATCGCGCGGCGGTCGAGGCGCTGGCGCGGGGCGAGCCGGTTTCGTATTCGTATTTCCGTCATCGCGGCATGATGGACTGGGTCGCCAAGCGTACCGGCGAGCGCACGTTCGATGCGGTGTTTGTCTATTCGTCCGGCGCGGCGCCCTATCTGAAGGCCATCCGCCGCACAGCCGGCGTGACGATCATGGATTTCGTCGACGTCGATTCCGAGAAATGGCGGGCGCTCGGCGAAACGGCCAAGGGGCCGATGAAACATGTCTATACGCGCGAGGCCAAACTGATGCTGGCCGAGGAACGCCGTCTGGGGGCGCTGTCCGATGCCAACCTGTTGGTGACGGATGCCGAATGTGCGCTGTTCACCGAATTAACCGGCCTGCCCGCACAGACGGTCGGCAACGGTGTTGATACCGACTATTGGGGCGCGGCAAAGACGGTCGGGACGCCCTATTCCGGCAAGCGCGAGCGGGTGATTTTTACCGGCGTCATGGATTACGAACCAAACGTCGAGGCCGTGACATGGTTCGCCGCCGAGGCCATGCCAAAGCTGCGCGCGACGGGACGCGATGTCGAGTTCGTCATCGCCGGTGGCAGACCGTCAAAGGTCGTACAGGGATTGGCGAACGATAAAGACATCACAGTTACGGGACGTGTCGAGGATATGCGCGGCTGGCTGGGGCATGCCGACCTTGCGGTCGCGCCGTTGTTACTAGCGCGCGGTGTGCAGAACAAAGTATTAGAGGCGATGGCCGCCGGAACTCCGGTTCTGACGACCACGCCGGCGTTGACAGGGATCGACGCCGTGCCGGGGCAGGATGCCCTTGTCTGCGAAACCGGCGAAAGCTTTGCCGCGTCAATCTGCACGATGCTGGACGATCGCGCGCGCCGCGAGGCGATGGCGGCATCGGCGCAGGCGTTCGTTCAGGGCGGATACGGGTGGGGCGCGAAAGTTTCGGGGTTAATCGAAATCATAGAAGCCGCGCGCACTGCCGCGCCGTCACAGGTGGCCTGATGACTTCAACGACCGATACGCATCTGATTGACTCGGATTCGCCGTGGCGCATTCATATTATTCAGTTCGTCCTGCTGATCGCGGCGTTATGCGCGGCGCAGTGGTCGACGCTGACAAATTTGATCGAAATCTGGTATCACACCACAACGTATAATCACGGCTTTATCGTTGCGCCCGCCAGCGCCTATCTGGTGTGGCGACGCCGTGCCGAATTGGCGGATGCGATGCCCGAAAACGCCTATTCCGCCCTGCTGCCTCTGCTGGGGTTTTGCGTCTTCGGGCTGATCGGTGAACTAAGCGGCGTCAACCTTGCGCGGCATATCGGGTTTGTCGGTGCGCTGATGTGCCTGATCCCGCTGTGCTTTGGCTGGGCCGTCGCGCGGCGGTTTGTCTTTCCGATCCTGTTCCTGGGTTTCATGGTTCCGGTCGGTGATTTTCTGATTGCGCCTTTGCAGGTGCTGACCGCCGATGTGTCGGTCTGGATGATCCAGATGACGGGCGTGCCGGTTTACCGCGAAGGGTTGATGATCGAGCTGTCATCGGGCCTGTGGGAAGTCGCCGAGGCGTGTGCCGGTGTGCGGTTTCTGATCGCGAATATCTTTATCGCCACCGTCTTTGCCTATCTGAGTTACGACAAGGCGTGGAAGTGGGTTCTGTTCGCAATCCTCGCCATTGCTATTCCGGTCGGTGCGAACTGTATCCGTGCCTATGGCATTATGATGCTGGCGCACTTTACCGACAACGCGCTGGCCGTGGGTGTCGATCACCTTGTTTACGGTTGGGTTTTCTTCTCGTTCGTGATGCTGCTGATGCTGTGGGTCGGTGCGAAATTTGCCGACCGCCAGTTGACCGATCCGGTCTATCCGAAGGACGCACCAAATGCTGAACCGAAGCGCGGCGGTCTGGGTGTTGCCATTGCAGGCGCGCTGTTGATTGCCGGCGGTCCGGCCTTTGCGTCGGTCAGCAAGCCGGTTCCGACCGCGCTGCCCTCGGCTTTGATTGCGCCGATGATCCCCGACGGATGGGAGATTGTGTCGTGGGACGGGGATGCGCCCGATCGCTGGATTCCGCGTTTTGACGGCGCGGACCGTGCGGAGATCGAGCGGATTTCCAACGGGACCGAAACGCTGGATATGGTTGTTGCGTACTATACCCATCAGCGCGACGGGGCCGAGGCGCTGCACTGGTCCAACCGCTTTGACGATGACATCATCTGGGTGCGCGCCGCGCTGGGCAATGCGGTTGTCGAGACGGCTGAAACCGGCCTGCCCGCTCTTGCCCGCCGCGATGTTCTGACGAATTTCGAACAGACCGACCGCCCCGAGGGTACGGTATTCTCGTCGCGTCTGGTGACGTCATGGGTCTGGGTCGGCGGGACGCTGACGGCCAAACCGCTGAACGCAAAGCTGGCCGGTATGAAGGCGCGGCTGACGGGCGGCGAGGCCGGTGCTGCGGTTGTTGCCTTCTCGGTTCAGTATGACGATCCGGCGCAGGAAGACCGCGCGCGGCAGACGATCGAGGCGTTTCTGGCTGATATGAAGCCAATCGCGCCCGCACTCGATGCCATGGGAGAACAGTAATGTGCGGGATTGCCGGTATTGTTGATCTGGACGGGCCGCGCGACATTCCGCGGGGCCGTGTTCAGGCGATGACCGACGCGATTGCGCATCGCGGACCGGATGGCGAGGGCCACTGGATGGCCCCCGGCGTTGCGCTGGGCCACCGGCGGCTGGCGATCATTGATCCCGAGGGCGGGATTCAGCCGATGCTGGGGCCGGATATCTCGGTCACCTTCAACGGCATGATCTATAATTTCCGCGAGCTGCGCGCCGAGCTGGAGGCGCTGGGGGCGCGGTTCGAGACAAACTCGGATACCGAAGTTCTGCTGCATGGCTGGCGCGCCTGGGGTGCGGGGCTGCCGGAACGGCTTGACGGATTTTTTGCCGCCGCAATCTGGGATGCGCGCGACGGGACGCTGGCGCTGATGCGCGACCGTTGGGGCAAAAAGCCGCTGTATTATTCATTGTCGCCGCAGGGCGAGTTGCTGTTCGGATCGGACCTGTCGGCCATCCTTGCCGGCATGGACCGCACGCCCGCCATTCGTGAGGACGCGCTGTCGGACTATCTGGCCTTCGGGTATGTTCCCGAGCCGAAGTCGATCCTTGAGGGTGTCGAAAAGCTGCCCCCCGCGCACAAGTTGATCCTGAAACGCGGGGCATGGCGCGGGGCCGAGGCGGAACGCTATTGGTCGATCCATGTGCATCCCGAAGATACCGGACAGTCGATGGAAGACGCGGTCGGGGAGCTGATCCCTCTGCTGCGTGCCGCCGTCGATAAGCGGTTAATTGCCGATGTGCCGCTG
Source organism: uncultured Neomegalonema sp. (assembly GCA_937958345.1). GTDB lineage: Bacteria > Pseudomonadota > Alphaproteobacteria > Rhodobacterales > Rhodobacteraceae > JAHDDY01. The sequence goes on from CALGNW010000135.1 coordinate 14,477, forward strand.
GGCGCGTTTTTGTCGGGCGGTGTCGACAGCGGCGCGATGGTCGCGCTGGCCACGCAGTCGCGCGGACCGGGAATGGATGCCTGTACCATGGCGTTCGAAGATGCCGCCTTTGACGAGAGCGGTCTGGCCGCACGGGTCGCCCGAAAGTATGGCGCAAAGCATCATATCGAAACCGTGCGCGAGGAGGCGATGGCCGACCTCAATCCGCTGGGCCTTGCGTTCACCGAACCCTTTGCGGATGCGTCTGCTCTGCCGACCATGCAACTGTGCGGGCTGGCGGCAAAGCACGTCAAGGTCGCGCTGTCGGGAGATGGCGGCGACGAGCTGTTCGCCGGATACCGCCGCTATCCTTATCACCTGAACGAAGAGCGGCTGAAGGCGCGGATACCGGGGTCGGTGTCGCGCGGGTTGTTCGGACCGCTGGCGCGCGCCTATCCCGCCATGCCGAATGCACCGAAAGTCTTCCGCGCGAAATCGACGTTTGAATCGCTGGCAACCGATGCGATGGGTGGGCTGTTCCGCGCCACCGCCATCATGCGCGAGAACGAGCGCGATGCGCTGATGACCCGCGCGCCGACCTATTCGTCCGCCGATCTGCTGCGCGAGCATGCCTTGCAAGCCGACACCGATGATCCGCTGGCCCGCGCGCAATACGTTGACCTGATGACATGGTTGCCGGGCCGGATGCTGGTGAAGGTTGACCGCGCCAGCATGTATGCCGGGGTCGAGGTGCGCAATCCGCTGCTTGATTTGCATCTGGCGGAATGGGCGGCAAAGCTGCCGACCCGGCTAAAGCTGGACGGATTCAGCGGCAAGCATATTCTGAAAACCGCGCTGCGCGGGTTGGTTCCGTCGGAAATTCTGGACGCAAAAAAGCGCGGCTTTGTTGCGCCGATCGGCGGGTGGATGACAGGCAGATTCGCAACGCGGATGGACGCGCTGTCAAGCCGGTCCCATCTGGCTGAATCAGGATTAATCGAGCCGAAAGCCGTGAGTGCGCTCTGGGATCAGATGCGTGACGGCAAGGCGGACCGGTCCCGCGAGCTGTGGACGCTGATGATGCTGGACGGATTTCTGGGCCGCCTCAACGGCGCAGACGCACAGCGCGACGCGGCGTGATCGGAA
>CALGNW010000136.1 GCA_937958345.1 uncultured Neomegalonema sp.
GGCGAGATAGCGCGGGCCAGCCTCGGCGCGGACAAAGGACCACTTTTTGCCGGATGGAAAGCCTGCGCCGCCCATGCCGCGCAGACCGGACCCGAGCACTTCTTCCTGCACCTGATCGGGCGTTTTTGATCCGCCGCGCAACGATTTCAGCGTCTCGTAACCGCCCTTGGCGGTGTAATCTGCGAAATCCTGATAATCGGGAATGTGCGCGTGCGTGTCACCGGCAGCAATCGCGGCCTTCACCTTTTCGGGCGTCGCATGATCGATATGCGCATGGCCGAGTTCGAGCACCGGCGCAGTATCACAGCGTCCCATACACGGCGCGCGCAGAACCCGCACTTCGGTCGGGTCGAGACCGTCTTCGAGAGCGGACTTCAACGCCTGCGCTCCGGCCAACTCGCAGGACAGGGAATCGCAAACGCGGATGGTTAATGCGGGCGGCGGTGTCTCGCCCTCTTTGACTACATCGAAATGCGCATAAAAGGTCGCGACCTCGTACACTTCGGCCATCGCCAGACGCATTTCATCGGCCAGCGCCGCCAGATGCGCAGCCGACAGATGGCCGTACTTATCTTGGATTTTATGCAGATATTCGATCAGCAGATCGCGGCGGTGCGGCGGTGCGCCCAGCAACGCCCTGATATCGGCAAGCGCAGCGGCCTCGACCTGACGGCCCTTGGGGGTTGGGCGGCCCTTGCCTTTGCCCTTTTTCCAAACGCCTGTGTCATCCAATGGCATAACAGCCTCCGCAAAAATTCATCGCGGCAGCGTGACAGGACAGATCGGCGCGCGGCAAATACGGATTCGCGAAGGCGCATTAGGCTCAGGTTATCGTGACATGGCCCCGACGATGTCCGCAAAAGCGCGCAGGGCGGGCGGTTGCGGGTCACGCTCCGCCATTACCAGCCCGATTGACCGTGCCGCGTCGGGTTCGGTCAGGCGCAGCCGCACGGACCCCTCGGCGATCGGCAGGCTATCAGCCAGCAAAGCCGGAGCAATGGTCGCCAGCGTTCCGTTGGCAACCTGAGTCAGGGCCGCAACAAAGGCATTGGTTTCCATCACCGGCTGCGGCGCGGCACCGACACCCGCAAATATTTCATCAATAATCTGCCGGTTACGCATGTTCGACGTCAGCAGACACAAGGGCAGGTCCGCCGCCTCGCGCCAGGTTGCGGTTCCCTCCTGCCTCGGCGCTAAAGCGGGCGGGACCAGCAGGACGTATTTCTCATCGTAAAGCGGCATCGACTTTAAGGACCCGAGCGCCCCGTCATCCAGATAGGTAATGCCGGCATCAAGGGTAAAATCCTCAATGCCTCGTATGATGTCCGTAGATGACATCGACAACAACCGGATCGAAAGACCGGGATGGGCCAGATGAACCTGGCCCGGCACATCCGCAGCAAACGTCAGCGCCGTGGGGACCGCGCCGATGCTCAACCGCCCGACCAGCGCACCCTTTGCCGCCTGAACTTCCTGACGCATGCCATCGGCATCCAGAATCAGCCGCCGCGCCCATTTAAGAACGATCTCGCCTTCGGGCGTGAAGCCCAGAAAGCGATTGCCCCGCTTGACCATCGGGACGCCGAGGGTCGTTTCAAGATTTCGGATACGCGCGGAAAAGGCCGGTTGCGAGATCCCGCATTCTTCGGCGGCACGCGCAAAGTGCTTGTTGCGCGCCAATGCGGCAATCAGCTCCATATCCCGCAGATCGGCCATCTAAAAACCGGTCACGCCGGGGTGCTTGGCTTGTTCGTCAGTGCTTGTCATGCAAATGCTCTATCACGGCCCGCCGCAAAGAGGGAGGGGCCGTGACCGATATCGGGGCCAGCCCGTCAGATCGCGAGGTATTTCTCGCGCAGCTCGACATTGTCCAACACCTCTTGTGCCGACCCGTCGTAGACGATTTCGCCGGTATCAAGGATGGCTGCACGGTCGGCCAATTTCAGCGCGGCCACGGCATTTTGCTCGACGATGATTGTCGTAATGCCCGCCTCTTTGATCTCGCGCACAATGCGTTCGATTTCCTGAACGATGACGGGCGCAAGCCCCTCGTAAGGTTCATCAAGAAGCAGCAGTTTCACATCACGCGCCATGGCGCGCGCAACGGCCAGCATTTGCTGTTCGCCGCCCGACATTGTCGTCGCCTCTTGCTTCCGGCGTTCGGCCAGTCGCGGAAACCGTTCGTAAAGCAGCTCGATGGGCCAGCCCTTCGGCTCGACGATCTGCGCCAGTTCCAGGTTTTCGTGAACGGTCAGGCCCGGAATGATCCGGCGGTCTTCGGGAACAAGCCCGACACCGGCGACAGCGGCCTCATGCGATTCCATTTTGTGCAGCGGCACGCCATCCAGCCATACTTCGCCCCGCTTCAACTCGGGTGAACCGATTTGCGCAATCGTGCGCAGTGTCGAGGTCTTGCCCGCTCCGTTACGGCCCAAAAGCGCAAGCACTTCACCGCGACGGACCTTCAGGCTGACACCCTGAACGATATAGCTTTCGCCGTAATAGGCGTGCAGATCCTTGGCTTCAAAGAACTCGTTTGTTCCCTGAACCTGCGCGCTGTCATCCCACGCCGCAGTCTGGGTGGCTTTATCGGTCATGCTTCGGCTTCCTCTCCGAGATACGCTTCTTTCACGCGCGGATCGGTCTTGATGTTTTCAGGCAGGTCTTCCGCAATCACTGTGCCCTGAGCCAGAACGGCAATTTTGTCGGCCAGCGAAAAAACGACATGCATGTCGTGCTCGATGATGATTTTCGTGATGCCGCGCGATTTCCCGATCCGTTGCAGCAGCTCGATCGTCGCATTGGTATCGGCGCGGGACATGCCCGCCGTCGGTTCGTCCAACAACAACAGCTTCGGATCCTGCGCGAGGCACATCGCCATTTCGAGACGGCGTTTATCACCGCGTGAAAGCGACGATGCGATGACGTCTTTTTTATCGGCAAGGCCGATCTCTTCAAGAACGCTCATCGCGTGGTCCTGTGTTCCCGCCTCGCGGTCCACACGCGGCCACCAGTTCACTTTGAACGCACCATCGCGGTGGGCGAATGTCGGGATCATCACATTGTCGAGGATCGAAAGGTCCGTGAAAATTTCCGGTGTCTGAAACACGCGGGAAACGCCGGCCTGATTGATCTCGTGCGGCATGATGCCAAGCAGCGACTTGCCGTTGAACATCACACTGCCCGTATCGGGCGTGAGACGTCCGACGAAACAGTTCAGCAGGGTCGATTTACCGGCACCGTTCGGGCCGATAATCGCATGGACGCTGCCTTGCTCGACCGACAGGTTCACGTCGTTCAGCGCCTGCAAACCGCCAAAGCGTTTGTTGACGTTGCGGACTTCCAGAATTGCCATTGCTCCGCCCCCTACTCTGCCGCTTGTGCAGCTGCCTGCAATTTACGATTGCGCCTGTTGCTGCCGGATGCCCACATCAGAATGCGGCGTCCCCCCTCAACGATTCCACCGGGCAGGTAGATCACGATCAGCATGAACACGAGACCCAGCGTCAGGTGCCAGCCGGACCCGACAAACAGACTGGCGACAGAAACAACAGTGTCGCGGATGCCATCGGGGATGAACGCAAAGAACTCGTGAAGTTCGGTTTTGCCCCAGGTCGAAAACTTCTGCTCGGCAAACTTGATGATACCCGCGCCCAGCATCGGGCCCATCAGTGTTCCCATACCGCCGAGGATCACCATCAGGACAACCTCGCCCGACGCCGTCCACTGCATCCGCTCGGCACCGGCCAACGGATCGGTGATACAGAGCAGCGCACCCGCAAGACCGGCATACATGCCCGAGATTACGAACGCAGCCAGCGTATAAGGCTTGGTGTTGACGCCGGTATAATTCAGGCGGTTCTGGTTGGTCTTAACGGCCTTCAGCATCAAACCGAACGGCGAGCGGAATATCCGCATCGCGATATACGATCCGATGATCAGGATGATGGCGCAGAAGTAAAAACCGGCGTTGAAGTAATAGCCGTTCCAGACCCATGTTTGCGTCAGATCGAGGCCGAACAGGTTTACCGTCGGCGTACTCGGATTCACACCGCTGGTGATGATACCGTCAAGGATGCGCGGATCGTCACCGATAACGCGCAGCCCGGTTTCGCCATTGGTAATCGGTGTCAGCACCGAATAGGCCAGCGCGTAACACATCTGCGCAAAGGCCAGTGTCAGGATCGAGAAGTAGATACCGGACCGCCGCAGCGAGATAAATCCGATTACCAGTGCGAAAACACCACTGACAGCCACGGCAAAGATCGCAGCAGGTATCGGGTTCATCCCGAGCAGTTTAAAGCTCCAGACCGCAGTATACGAACCGATGCCGAGGAAAGCTGCGTGGCCGAACGACAGATACCCGGTCAGACCGAACAGAATGTTGAAGCCGGTGGCAAACAGTCCGAAGATCACGAACTTCTGCATCAGGTCGGGATAACCCGCCCCGATCAGCGTCAGCCAGAACGGCATGGTCAGGACAGCGACCACAAAGACAAGCATCATCGTCGTATCGACGCCGGCGGATGGATTGGTGAGAATTTTCATGGGTCAGGTCTCCATCACGCCTTTGCGGCCCATCAGGCCACGAGGCCGAACGAGCAGGACTATGATCGCCACAAGGTAGATGATGATCTGGTCGATACCGGGCAGGATTTCTTTAACTTCGTTCATCGCCGCAAACGACTGCAGCAGGCCGAGCATAAAGCCCGCAGCAACCGCACCGCCGAGACTGCCCATGCCGCCGACCACAACAACAACAAAGCTGAGGACGAGGAACTCCATGCCGATATTATAGTTCGGCGAGATAATCGGCGTGTACATCGCACCGGCCAGTCCGGCGATAGCCGCCGAGACAGCGAACATGAACGTGAATTTTTTACCGATGTCGATGCCGAGCAAGCCAACAGTTTCACGGTCTTCCATTCCGGCGCGGACGACCATACCGAACGTCGTAAACTTCAGGAACATGAAGACGATGATGATAATCGTGGCCGAGAAGAGGAAGTAAACGAAACGCCACATCGGATAGGTGATTTTGTCGGGTTCGCTGCCGAACAACGCCCCGAAGTCCATCATACCGCCCAGTGCGGCAGGCTCCGGCACGGGAATCGGGTTCGCGCCGAAAACGGCCTTAACCAATTCGGCAAGAACAATCGCAAGCCCGAAGGTTACAAGGATCTGCTCGGCGTGCGGGCGCTTGTAGAAATGACGGATCAATCCGCGCTCCATCGCCCAGCCAACGAACAGCATCACGGGGACCGTCAGCAAGATAGAAAGCGGCACGGCCCAGTCGATCATCGTATTTCCGAAGTCACCGAACAGGTTGGTGACATACGGCGTGGTAACGGCGATCTCGGTTCCCCAAGCTGTCGACTCCACTTCGCCGGTTGCGACCTCCATGGTCAGCAACGCGCGCATGACGACGGCACAGAATGCGCCGAGCATGAACAGAGCGCCGTGGGCGAAGTTTACCACACCGAGCGTTCCAAAAATCAGGGTCAGTCCGAGAGCGATCAGCGCATACGCGCCACCCTTTTCCAACCCGTTCAAAATCTGCAGAATAATGGCGTCCACGACACGTCCCCTGTGTGGGTATCGTCAATACTTCGACTGAATTTTCAGACGGCTTCGCGCAACAGCGCGCATTGAACCGGTCTCCCGAACCGGAATCAAATCCGGCCCCATGGGGGGGCCGGAAAAGATCAGGCGATTAGGCGCCTGCGTTACATTCACCCAGTTCACCGCCGGTGAACATCGGGTGATCCGGTGCGTAGGTGACCTGCTCGGCAGGAGTGACTTCGACAACTTCGAGGATGTCGAACTTCGAGGTCGGGTTCTCGTTACCCTTCACGACCAGCACGTCCTTAAAGCACTGGTGATCGTCAGCACGATACAGCGTCGGGCCGTTGCCCATGCCGTCGAACTCAAGACCTTCAAGTGCTTCAACGATGCCACACGGATTGAACGTTCCAGCCGTTTCGGCAGCGTTCGCATAAAGCAGCGTCTGAACGTAGCAGGTGTGTGCAGCCTGCGACGGCGGGAAGCCGTATTCCTGACCGAAGGATTTGACGAAGGCTTTCGAACCCTCATCCGTCAGCGACCAGTGCCAGTTCGTCGAACCGAAGATGCCCTTCACGTTCTCGCCAGCACCGGCAGCCATCAGGCGCGAGTAAAGCGGAACAACGATCGTGAAGTCTTTGCCGTTCACTTGCTTGTCGCGGAGGCCGAATTTAACAGCCTGCGTCAGCGAGTTCACCATGTCATTGCCGTAGTGGTTCAGGACCAGAACGTCAGCGCCCGATTCAAGAACCGGCGTGATGTACTGCGAGAAGTCGCCTGCGCCGACCGGCGTTTTGACTTTTTTCATGGTTTCCCAACCGACAGCTTCGGTCGAAGCAGCGATCGATGCTTCCTGCGTCCAGCCCCAGGTGTAGTCAGCCGTCAGGTGATAGGCCTTGCGGTCTTTACCGTAGGCTTTTTCCAGAACAGGTGCGAGTGCTGCACCGGACATGTACGCGTTGAAGAAGTGACGGAAACCGTTTGCGCGTTTGTCTTTACCCGTCGTGTCGTTCGAGTGGGTCAGACCGGCCATAAAGATAACACCGGCTTCCTGACACAGCGATTGAACAGCAATCGCAACACCCGAGGACGAACCGCCCGTGATCATAACGGCTTTATCAGCCTCGATCATTTTCTTGGCCGAAGAGCGCGCCGCATCCGACTTGGTCTGCGTGTCGCCCGTGACGTACTCGACTTTCTTGCCGAGAACACCGTTGCCGGTCAGGCCGGTCTTGCCGCCCTTGACGGTCATCGTGTTCATCATGCCGCCGTCGCCTTCACCGTTCAGGTGTTTGACAGCGAGTTTGTAAGCGCGCAGCTCGTCAGCGCCTTCATCGGCATAAGGGCCGGTTTGCGGTACGTTGAACCCGAGCGTAACGGATTTGCCCGTTGGCGCGTTCAGGTAAGCATGGGCGTCTGCCCAGGCTTTGCCGTTCATAAACATTGGAGCCGCGAGGCCCGCAGCTGCTGTTCCCTTAAGAACGCCACGACGATCGATGTTTGTTTTGATGAGACTCATGGTCTGTCATCCTCCCGAAGACTTTTTTACGTGTGCCCGATGCGCGTCAGTTTGCCTTATCGCGGCGAGCACATCGCGGCCTGTCTATACCAATTTAGTCAAAGGCGCAATAACCTCTTGTAAATGCTCGTTAATTTTGTAAATATTCAACGATATGGCGCTCTATTCCTGTAAATAATTTACAAGAAATCGTTAAAAGCACGGATTTACAAAGGGTTAATCAATGCCCGATGCACCGATCGGCCACATCATCCGCAATGCCCGCCAACGCGCCGGCATGACACAGACGGCATTGGCTGACGCGATGGGCGTATCCGTCTCCTACGTCAATCTGGTGGAACACGACCGCCGCCGCCTGAAAGGCACGCGGTTGAATGACGTCACAAAAATACTCGGAATTGATTCGCAGGCGCTGGACGGAGAGACCGAGGGAAAATTGCTGGCTGATCTCGAAGCGGTGACGTCCGACCCCTCGGTGGCCGACCTGTCGCTTGACCGGGCACAGGTTCGGGCCCTCGTTACCCAGCATGAGCCATGGGCAAAGGCTCTGGTCGCTCTTTACAGGGCGGGCCAACGCGATCAGGGACTCATCGCCGCCTTTTCAGACCGCCTGAACCACGATCCCGTGCTGAGCGATTCCATCCACGACATGCTCAATGCGTCGACGGCCATCCGTTCGGTGACAACGATCTATGACGAGGGGGGTGACATCCCCGCAGCCCAACGCGACCGTTTCGACCGAATTCTAAGCGAGGAAGCCGACCGTCTCGCCAGCGTCGCCCAATCCCTTGCCGGATTTTTTGAACGCGCCGAACGACCCGGCACATCGCTGACAGCCCCCGAAGAGGTCGACGAGTTTCTCTACGACCGCCGCAATTATTTTCCCGCCATCGAAGAAAAAATGGAGTGCGAGCGCGCCGCGATGGGAGACACCGTCATTCCGTCCTCCGGCGCACTCGTCTCTCGTCTTGAGAGTCTCGGGATTACGCTGAGGCGCTCGCCACTGCACGCTCTGCCGTCAGGGACACACCGTCTGACGCATTACGACAGATCAACGCTGATGCTGGGCGAGGGTCTGCCCCGATCGACCGAGCGGTTCGAGATCGCACGCCGCATCGCGGAAAAGTCGGCAACCGACATTATCGACGCAGAAATTGACAGCGGATCATACCTCACGAGTGATAATGCCAGAGACCGCGCGCGCCGAGCGTTATATGCCTACGCGGCGGCGGCTCTGCTCATGCCCTATGACGCCTTTCATGCCGCTGCCGAGACAAAACGGTACGACATCGACGCGCTGGCCATGGACTTTAATGCCTCGCCCGAACAGCTTTGCCACCGTTTTACCAGTCTGCGCCGCCCCGGATCAGAGGGTGTTCCCTTTGCATTTCTGAGGGCGAATGCTGCGGGGTATCTGACCAAGCGGTTTCCGCTGCCCCGCCTGCCAATGCCCCGTTTCGGCGGCGCGTGTCCGCTATGGGCGGTTTATGCGGCGATGCAAACGCCGGACCTGCGCCACAGACAGCTTGCCGAGTTTCCGAACGGCGACAGGTTTTTCATCCTCGCCCGCGCAACGCGCCCCGTTGCCAGCGGTTTCGGACAAACATTGCCGAGCTATTCGCTGATGCTTGCCTGTGATGCGCTGAACGCGGATCGCCTGGTGTATTCGGACGGGCTTGACCTTTCGTCCGCAGCACAGGCCGAACCGGTCGGGCCGACCTGCCTGCTCTGCCCGCGCCAGAATTGCGCCCATCGCCAGGAACCCTCTGTGCGAGCCGGATGAATGAACCTGTTTGACACGGCCTCAAAAGCCGCGAAACTCGGATATTCGAAGGAGAGTACGCCGTGACCACAACCGTCCTGATTGCCGAGGATGAGCAAAACATCGCCGAGTCGCTGCGGTTCATCCTCGAACGTGCCGGCTGTATCGTGCGTCACGCAGCGGATGGCGAGACCGCGCTCGCCGAGGCGCGAGCCGACAAGCCCGATGTGCTGGTGCTGGATGTGATGCTTCCGTCGCTGAACGGCTTTGATGTGCTGAAGACAATACGGTCCGAGCCCGTCTTACAGAAAATTGCCGTGCTGGTTCTGACGGCCAAGGGCCAGTCCCAGGACCGCCAGACCGCCGATGCGCTGGGCGCGGATGCCTTTATGACCAAGCCCTTTGACAACGCGGCGATTGTCGCAGAGGTCCTTCGTCTCGGTTCGCAGACGTAATGGCGGATAACCGCCCTTCGAAACGCCTGATCGACGTCGCCATCATCGCGCCGGTTATGGGATTGATCCTGCTGATCCCTCCCGTGATCGGATTGTTCGCGACCGATGCCACCGTATTCGGCGCACCGCTGATCCTTGTGTATCTCTTCTCTGTCTGGCTGTTCCTGATTGCCACTGCCGCAGTTCTGGCGCGCCGGTTGGCCCGTGCCGACAAAGACGAAGCCCGATGAACGCGCTAAACGTCGTCATTCTCGCGGCTCTCGGCTATGCGGTCCTGCTTTTTCTGGTGGCGTTTATCGGCGACCGCAGCACGCGCTCCGGCTGGCTCCGCTCGCCGGTCGTCTACACGCTGTCGATCTCGGTCTACTGCACAAGCTGGACGTTCTACGGCGCGGTCGGGTCGGCGGCCCGCAACGGGCTGGAGTTCGCGACAATCTACATCGGGCCGACGCTTGTCTTTCTCGGGTTTTATACCGTGCTGCGAAAGCTGTTGCGGATCCGGCGCGAGAATAACATTACGTCGATTGCCGATTTTATCTCGGCCCGATACGGCAAGAGCGATTTGGTCGCCGCGACCGTGACCCTTATCGCTGTGGCAGGGGCCGCGCCTTATATCGCCCTGCAACTCAAGGCGATCACAACCAGCTTTCAGGTTATCGGAGGCTCGCCCGATACCGTCGGATCCGATCCGGTCACCGCCCTATGGATTGCGGCGGGGCTGGCGCTGTTCACGATCATCTTCGGCACGCGCAGCATTGACGCGAACGAACGGCATTACGGTGTCGTCGCGGCCATCGCCGTCGAGGCTGTTGTCAAACTGGTTGCCCTTATCGGCGTCGGCCTTATCGCGGTCTATCAGGTTGCCGACGGCCCGCAGGATATTATGAACCGTATCGCCGAGACAATGCCGCCACCCGAGGACGGGTTCGGCGTGCGCTGGATCGGCCTCATAATCCTGTCGGGAACAGCGGTGCTGTGTCTGCCGCGTCAGTTTCAGGTGACCGTGGTCGAGAATGTCGAGGAGCGTCACCTTTTTACCGCCGCATGGCTGTTTCCGCTTTATCTGTTTTTGATGAGCCTCTTTATTCTGCCCATCGCGGCGGTCGGCGCAACGACATTGCCCGCAGGATCAAACCCCGACTTGTTTGTCCTCACCATGCCGCTTGCAGCGGGACGGGACGACATCGCCCTGCTTGCCTTTCTCGGCGGATTTTCATCGGCGACGTCCATGGTCATCGTTTCGTGCATAGCACTGTCAACGATGATCTCGAACCATATCGTCATGCCGCTGACCTTGCGGCGGACAGCCGGAACCGGCGCGCGCGGCGACGTTCGGGCTTTGCTGCTGAAAAGCCGCCGCATCGCGATCTGCGGTATTTTATTTGTCGGCTTTCTCTATCTTGAGTTCGGCCCGCAAAGCGCGGGGCTTGCCTCGATCGGACTGGTTGCGTTTCTGGGCGTTGCGCAAGTGTTGCCTGCCTTGCTCGGCGCGCTGTTCTGGCCGCGGGCAAACCGGCGCGGAGCGATGCTGGGGCTGGCGGTCGGGTTTGCGATCTGGACCTACACGCTGTTGCTGCCCGGTTTGCTCGCGGACGCCGGATGGTGGCAGCGCGTGACGGATGCCGGCCCGTTCGGCATCGAGGCATTGCGTCCCGGTTCGTTATTCGGCCTGCCCGGCTCTGATCCGCTGATGCACGCCATGTTCTGGAGCCTTAGCGCGAATATTCTGTTTTTCGTGCTTGGCTCTCTCAGCCGCGACCTCAGCCCCCTCGAACAGCTGCAAAGCACATTATTCGTTGATGCCTTTGAAACGGGACAGGGCGGGCGGCATCTGGTTGGCAGAACGGCCTCGGCGGATACGCTCTTCGATCTGGCACAGCGTGTTATGGGCCCGAACCGCGCCTACGGTATCTTTCAAAACTATGCGCGCTCAAACAATAACGGCGCGGAGTTTCCGGTCCCCGACGACGCGTTTATCAATCACCTCGAAAGACGGATGGCCGCCAGCGTCGGCGCAGCATCTGCCCGCGCTATGATCTCGCGCGTCGCGGGCGGCGAGCGGATCAGCCTTGATGAGTTGGTCAAGATCGCAGACGAAACAGCCCGGCTGATGGAATACTCGACCCGGATCGAACAGAAGTCACACGAGTTGGAGGAAACCGCCTCCAAATTGCAAAGCGCCAACCAACGGCTGGTTCAGATTGACGCCCAGAAGGACGAATTTCTCAGTCAGGTAAGCCACGAGCTGCGGACTCCGATGACGTCAATCAGGTCATTTTCGGAAATACTGGCGCAGAACGATCGTATTGATGACGATAAGTCACGGTATTTTCTGGATATTATCCACAACGAGAGCGTCCGCCTGACCCGCCTTCTTGATGAAATCCTTGATATCGGTGTTGTCGAGCGCGGCGACGATCTACCAGTTTCACAAATCGACCCGAGCAACGCGCTGCGGCGAGCGGTCGATGCGTGTCGTGGACTGGCGGCAACCGCGAATGTCGATTTGATTGAGTCAATCGACAATACGCAATCTATAGTTGTTGCAAATCAGGACAGGCTTACCCAAGTTTTCATCAACATCATTTCGAATGCGATAAAATACAACGACGCCGATGCCCCGAAAATAGAAATCACTGCGGGCGTGGATACCGCACACTACCGCGTGAGCGTTCACGACAATGGCGCGGGAATATCCGAGGCAGACGCAACGATGATCTTTGACAAGTTCTCGCGCGGATCGAAGCCCACCAACGAAAAAGGTGCGGGCCTTGGTCTGTCGATCAGCCGCACGATCGCGCGTAAATTCGGCGGCGATGTTCTGCTAATACCCACGGCGGGCGCGGGTACGCGATTTGATATTATCCTGCCACTCGGATCATCAGAGGGATCACAGACCGAACCGCTCGCAAAGCCCGTCCAGCTGCTCCAGTGATGTATAGCTGATCCGCAGTTCGCCGCCTTCGCCGTTATGATCCAACGTAACCTTTGCACCAAGAGCCGCGCTGAGGTCGGCTTCAAGGGCCGCGGTATTCGCATCGTAGGGTTGGGCAATTTTACCGGCCTTGGGCTTTTTCGCTTTCGCCTTTGACTTTGTATCGCCGCCCGCCAGCTTTTCCGCCTCCCGCACAGTCAGGCCGCGTTTGACAATCTCGTCCGCCATCGCATCCGCATCCGGCTTGCCGATCAAGGCTCTTGCATGGCCCATCGACAAATCACCCGCACGCAAATACTCAAGCGTCGCCTTCGGCAATTTAAGCAGCCGGGTCATGTTGGCGATGTGACTGCGGGATTTCCCGATCACCTGCGCAAGCTGGTCTTGCGTGTAATCATGGTGGTCGAGCAGATGGACATAGCCCTCGGATTCCTCCACAGGGTTGAGGTCCGACCGCTGTACGTTTTCGATAATCGCGACCTCCAACGCCTCCGCATCGGAAAAGTCGCGGACAATAATCGGAACATCATGGAGGGCGGCCCGTTGGGCAGCACGCCACCTGCGTTCGCCCGCGATGATTTCATAGCCGTCGGGATTTCTGGGATTATGCCGGACGAGGATAGGCTGAAGCAGACCCTTTTCCTTGATGGATGCCGTCAGGGCCTCAAGGTCATCTTCATTGAATGTCTTGCGCGGCTGATCTGGGTTCGCCTCAAGATGCGAAATCGGAGCAATGGCCGTCGAACCGGGCGACAGGTCGTTCTGTTTGATTTCATCGACCGGATCATCCGCCAGCAATGCCGACAGACCCCGTCCCAGTTGTTTGCGTGAACGCAGCACTTCATTCATGTCGGTCTCCTAAACTCTACGCAGCCAGGGCGTCTTGTTCTCTGCGCAGCAACTCGCTGGCCAGATGGATATATGCCTGACTTCCGGCGCAGGAATGATCGTAAAGCAACGCGGGCTTACCGTGCGACGGCGCTTCCGAAATTTTGACATTGCGCGGAATGATCGTCTTGTAAACCACGTCGCCCAGATACTCCCGCACATCATCCGCGACCTGCGCCGACAAATTATTCCGGTTATCGTACATGGTGAGAACGACGCCCTGAATATCCAGCGACGGATTGAGGGTCGATTTCACGCGCCGAACAGTTTTGATCAACTGACTCAACCCCTCCAGTGCATAGAACTCGCATTGAAGCGGCACGACGATGCCCGTCGATGCCACCATCGCATTTATCGTCACCATGCTGAGCGATGGCGGGCAATCTATCATGATATAGTCGTAGCGGTCATGCACAGGATTATCGCCCTGCGCCAAGGCATCAGCCAAACGGTGGGCCCGTCTCGGAATATCCGCCAGATCCAGATCCGCGCCGGACAAATCTTCGGAGGCCGGGCACAGGTCCATACCCTTAACCGTCGTCGGCAAGATCGCGTCCGAAAGGCTCACCTCGTCGATCATCACGTGATAACTCGTGTACTCGCGGTCCTCGGCATAGACACCGAGGCCGGTGCTCGCATTGCCCTGTGCATCAAGGTCAATCAAAAGGACTTTCTTTCCGACAGCGGCCAGAGCCGTACCGAGGTTTACCGTCGTTGTCGTCTTTCCGACGCCGCCTTTCTGGTTCGCGACCGCGAAAATCCGTGCATTAGAGGCGTTGGTCATGTGTCGGTTCTCCGGGAGAAGTCTGTGATCGACAGGATTGATCCGCGCGGATCGACAACACTGTCGTGCTTCGTGTGCGTTATATGCCAGAGCCGATTTGCTTCGGTCAATTCGTTCTCGACGTTTTCGCCTTTAAGAAAAAGTGCAATACCGTTCGGCCCCAGCAATGGCTGCGCAAAGGCCAGCAAATCCGTCAAAGGGGCGAGGGCGCGGGCAGAGACAATATCGGCCTTTTGTTCAACGTCTTCGACCCGTTCGCTAAGCACCGAAACGGTTAATCCGCACGCACGCGCCGTCTCGGATAGAAAGACCGATTTGCGTCGATCACTTTCGATCAGTGTGACTGAAATATCCGGGCGCAGTACGGCGATCACCAATCCCGGAAACCCTGCGCCCGACCCGAGGTCGATCCACGTCTTGGTCCCGGCAGGGACATGATCAAGGATTTGCGCCGAGTCGAGGAAATGTCGCGTCCACACGGCATCGAGCGTCGGTTTTGCGACCAGATTGATCGCGCGGTTCCATTTGATCAGCCGCGCGGCGTATTCGTCCAGCCGCTCGAGTGTTTCACGTGAAACATCTGTCTTCTGCGCGAAGATTTCACGCGTCACGCGCTCGCCCGCGCATCGCGTTTGACATAGCCCAGCAGAGCGGTGAGGGCCGCAGGCGTCATCCCGTCGATCCGCGATGCCTGCCCGAGCGTCCTCGGTTGGGTCTGCGTCAATTTTGATTTCAATTCGTTCGAAAGACCGTGAACGTCAGCGTAGTCGAGTGTCTTTGGCAGCATGAGCGCCTCGTCGCGCCGGAAGGCTTCGACGTCCGCCGCCTGACGGTCAAGATACGACGCGTAAAGGGCATCTATCGAGAGCTGCTTGAAGGCCGCAGCGGTAATTGAACCTGCCTCCGGCCAAATCGCCTTGATCTGCTCGGGACTCACATCCTTATAGCCCATCAGTTCAAACGCTGAACGGCGACGGCCATCCTGATTGAGGTTCAATCCATGCTCGTTCGCCTCACGCGGCGTTACAGAAAGGGCCTGAAGCCGCTGGCGGCCCTCTTCCAGCGCATTCTGTTTCACGTGAAACATTGCCGAACGCTCACCGCCGATACAGCCAATGCGCTCACCGATCGGTGTCAAACGCTGGTCCGCGTTATCTGCACGAAGGCTCAGGCGATACTCCGCCCGCGACGTGAACATGCGATATGGCTCCGCAACACCACGGGTTACCAGATCATCGATCATCACACCGATATACCCCTCGGCACGGCTGACAACGAACTCATCGGAACCCGAAACATAAGCAGCGGCGTTCAAACCGGCCATCAAACCCTGAGCCGCCGCCTCCTCGTAGCCTGTTGTCCCGTTGATCTGACCGGCAAGAAACAGACCCTCCAGTGATTTTAACGCCAGTGTGGGGTCGACGGCGCGGGGATCAACATAATCATACTCAATCGCATAACCCGGCTGAATGATCTTTACATTCTCAAGGCCGGGGATCGCACCGATGAACGCACGCTGCACGTCGACGGGCAACGACGTCGAAATTCCGTTCGGATAAATCGTCGGATCATCAAGGCCCTCAGGCTCAAGAAAGATCTGGTGACTGTCCTTCTCGGCGAACCGGACAATCTTATCCTCGATGGAGGGGCAATATCGCGGTCCGACGCCCTCGATCTGACCGCCGTACAGCGCCGACTTACCGAGGTTTTGTTCGATAATCTTATGCGCTTCGGG
>CALGNW010000137.1 GCA_937958345.1 uncultured Neomegalonema sp.
CAGCGTGCCGCCGAGCCACCAGATCACCGGCAACAGCAGAGCGACCTGCGCGACAAAACGGGCGAACAGAAGTTGCCCGAGAGGAATTGATTCGCCCAACAGCTTTGCCATCGCATCGCCAAGCGGCGCGAGGGCGCAGAACCCGATCATCAGGAGAATGCCCAAGAGAGGCCGGTCTGTTGTCATCCGACAGGCTTAAAGCACTTTGCGTAAAGTTTGAATCGAAAGCCGCACAGAGAATGCAGGTATCGCGCGGCGTTCTAAGGATCGGTCTTAACGTGAGGTGCGTTGGAGGGGCGTCTGCCGGCTTTTCCTGTTACGCTGGGAGGTGACGGAACCGCCGTTCTGTCCGAGTCGGTGCAGGAGAGAGTGTTATGGAACTGAACGCAGATTTCTCGGCGCGGGCCGTCGTACATGCCGCCCAGCTTGACTGGATTGCCTCGCCGATGGCGGGGGTGGACCGGCGGATGCTGGACCGATTGGGCGACGAAGTTGCGCGGGCGACCTCGATCGTGCGCTATGCACCCGAAAGCAAATTCTCGGCTCATACGCATACCGGCGGCGAAGAGTTCTTTGTTCTTGAGGGTGTTTTTCAGGATGAGCATGGAGATTTTCCCGCAGGGACGTATGTGCGTAACCCGCCGAAATCGTCGCATACGCCCGGTTCGGATGCGGGATGTACGATCCTGGTGAAGCTGTGGCAGTTCGAGCCGAACGATCCGACCTTTGCGCGGATCGACACCAATAAAATGGCCTTTGTCGATGTGTCGGGCCGCGACGGGGTCGAGGTCATGCCGCTGTTCAGCGATGGCCGTGAAGACGTCTCGCTGGAGCGGTGGGCGGCGGGGGCTTCGGTTTCTCTGGACGCGCCGGACGGCATGGAGGTTTTTGTGCTGGAGGGCGGCTTTGCAGAAGGCGGCGAGGACTTTGGCGCTCAAAGCTGGCTGCGATTGCCAAAGAGCAGCGCCGCGTCAGCCGTGGCCGGACCGGAGGGCGCGAAAGTCTGGATCAAGCGCGATCATCTGGCGCAGGAACCGCTGCCGCCATCGGTCTGAGAACGCTGATGGCGAATAAGGCCCAGCCCAGCAGGCCGAGAGAATGGGCCGAAAGGGTTTGCGGTCCGTTGAAGGTCAGCAGCCCGATCAACTGCGCGGGGCTTGGCGGTGGCTTGATGACGTTTTGCAGTGGCAATCCGTCAAACAGCAGCAGGTAGTAGGCGTAATATGCCTGCGGCGATAACCACACAAAACCGGCAAACAGCAGGACGCCAAGCCCGAGACGGACGAGGATTTTGCGGCCTGTCGTCAGATGCCATGTAAGCCACAATAACGCTGCGCTGAGACAGACGGATAGCAGGACCAACCCGATCCGGCCCGCGCCTGATAAAGTGTAAAATGAATCTTCCGCATACATAACGTGCCGCTACCCCTCGGCGTTTGAAAATGTCACACTCGGGCAAGTGACCTGAACCCGAACACAAATCACTCACAAAGTGAATCGGGTGATGGGGCCGGGGCGGTGAGAAAGGAGAGACGATGTCATCTGCAGCAATGGATGTGACAGGTGTTCTGGAGGACGCGGAAGCGCGTCAGGCGCGGGCGTCGGCATGGTTCCGGGAACTGCGCGATTCGATTTGCGACAGTATGGAGCATATCGAAAGAACCTATAGTGTCGGGCCGTTCTCTGATTTGCCCGCAGGAAAATTTGACCGCAGCGAAACCCACCGCGAAGGCGATGCGGGTGAGGATGCGGGCGGCGGCGAGATGTCGGTGATGCGCGGGGGCCGCGTTTACGAGAAGGTCGGCGTCAATATCTCGACCGTTTACGGATCGCTCGCGCCGCGCGCTCAACAGATGATGGCGTCGCGCGGAATACCCGGTGTTGAGGCAGACCCGCGTTTCTGGGCTGCGGGTATTTCGCTGGTCGCGCATATGCGCTCGCCCAAAGTACCGGCGGTTCACATGAATACCCGTATGTTCTGGACCCCGTCGGCATGGTGGTTCGGCGGCGGCGGCGATTTGAACCCGATGGTTCCGGTCGACGAGGACACGGCGTTTTTCCATGCCGCCTATAAATCCGAGTGCGACAAACACAATTTGAACTATTACCCGCGCTACAAGGCCTGGGCCGATGAGTATTTCATGATCAAGCACCGCAATTTCGCGCGGGGCGTTGGCGGGATATTCTATGACGATCACAATACCGGCGACTGGGAGGCTGATTTTGCCTTCACGCAGGATGTGGGACGGTCCTTTCTGGCGGCGCATCCGCCACTGGTTGAAAAGCGGATGCACGAACCGTGGAACGATGCCGACCGCGCACATCAGCTGAAGCGGCGCGGGTACTATGCGGAGTTTAATCTATGCTACGACCGCGGAACCAAGTTCGGACTGGAAACGGGACACAACATCGAAGCGGTGTTGATGTCGATGCCGCCTCTGGCCGCGTGGCCGTGAGGGCGGCGGGGCTTGCGGCGGCGCTGATCTTCGGCGCGTCGCAGGCGCAGGCCCTGTCCTGTATGCGCGCTGATATCGAACGCAGTTTCAACGGCTGGGTCGAGGCGGATGAGACGTATTATATCGGCGTCGGTTCGCTGCGGCCCCTAGGAGATGTGCCGGACCTGCCGGATGCGATGGACCCGACCGGCGGATTCGAAGACAAAGAACCCGTCACAGCGTTATATCAGTTTTCCGGCAGGTTGCTGGATGGCCGTTTCGGTCAACCCGCCGATTTGCCGATCACTGTCAGTGTGACCTGTCTGGGTCCGTGGTGCGGGAATTTTCCGGCTGCGGGGGCCGAGGGTCTGATGGCCCTGCGCGGTGTCGGCATACAGAACCTGACCCTCGATATGCACGCCTGTCCGGGCAGCATCTTTCCGGCGGACACCGAGGCGACGGTAAACGAGTGTATGCGGGACGGACGGTGTGCCGAGCCTGCCAGACAATAAAAAACGCGCCGTCCGGTAAGCGGGCGGCGCGTTTGCTGATTCTTGCGGTTTGAATAGGTTAAGCCGCGTCTTTAACAGCCTTCACAACCTTTTCAGCCGCGTCGGCAAGCGTGTCGGCGGAGATGATCGGCAGACCGCTGTCGGCCATGATCTGTTTGCCCTGCTCGACATTTGTGCCTTCAAGGCGCACGACCAGCGGGACGCTGAGGTCCACTTCGCGGGCCGCTGAAACAACACCCTCTGCGATGATATCACAGCGCATGATGCCGCCGAAGATGTTGACCAGAATGCCCTTCACTTTTTCATCCGAGAGGATGATCTTGAAGGCTTCGGTGACTTTTTCTTTGGTTGCGCCGCCGCCGACATCGAGGAAGTTGGCTGGCTCGGACCCGAACAGTTTGATGATGTCCATGGTGGCCATGGCAAGACCGGCCCCGTTGACCATGCAACCGATTTCACCGTCGAGCGCGATGTAATTCAGATCGTATTTCGACGCGGCGAGTTCCTTGGGGTCCTCTTCGGTTTCGTCCCGCAGTTCCGCCAGTTCGGGGTGGCGGTACATGGCGTTGCCGTCAAAGCTGACCTTGGCATCCAGAACACGGACGTTGTCTTCGCCGTCGACGATCAGAGGGTTAATCTCCATCATCTCGCAGTCTTTTTCGATGAAGAATTTGTAGAGCGTGTTGCAAAGTTTGACCGTCTGCTTGATCTGCTGGCCCTGCATACCGAGGGCCGCCGCGACGCGCAGGCCGTGGAAGTTGCGGATACCCGTTGCGGGGTCGACATCGAGCGTGATGATTTTCTCGGGGGTCGCGGCTGCAACCTCTTCGATGTCCATGCCGCCCTCGGTCGAGACGATGAAGGAAACGCGCGAGGTTTCGCGGTCCACGACCATCGACAGATACAGTTCGGTTTTGATGGCCGAGCCGTCCTCGATATAGATGGTGTTTACCTGTTTGCCGTCAGGACCGGTCTGGTGCGTGACCAGCGTTTCGCCCAGCATTTCTTTGACGTTGGAGACAACCTCGTCCACCGATTTTACGACGCGGACACCGCCGCCGCCGGACTCGTTGCCCTTGAACTTGCCTTTGCCGCGCCCGCCCGCGTGGATTTGCGATTTCACAACCCAAACCGGACCGCCGAGTTCTTCAGCCGCCGCCTTTGCCGCGGAAGCGTCGGTGATCGCGCGGCCCTCGGAGACCAGCGCACCCGCATCGCGCAACAGCGCCTTGGCCTGATATTCGTGAATGTTCATGGTGTCGGCTCCCGCGTGAGAATAATGGGTTCGGCCTAGCGCATTGGGCGGGCGGGGGCAACATGGTGTGTGGTCCCCGCCCGTCGGATTATGCCGCGCTTTGACAGTTTATCGGCTGTCAGTCGATGCAGAGGGTCGGCCCGACCGTGCCCGCGACGACTTCGGTCCGGCAGCCGAAGGGCGAGGTTGTCGGCTGGCATGCGCCAACCGCCGGGCCGCCGTCGAAGTCGGTATTGTTGTCGGCATAACAGCGACCGATGCATTCCGAGCTGTCCGAACATGCCTGTCCGGCATCGCAATAGGGCTGAACGCAGTCTTCTGACCCGAGCAGCCCCTGCCGCCGGATTGATCCGCCTGCGGCTTGGCAGGCGGCGGTCTCGGCTGGTGTTGCTATGGCGGCGGCTACGCTGACCGGTGCCGGGGCGACCTTCGGACAATTCGCGCCATAAGCCGGCGCGGGATCCGAGGGTGGGGTTTTCGAAATGTCGCAGCTTGCCAGCAGGGCAAGCAGGCCGATGAATAGGCCGGCGAGTGCAATACGAAATGCGTTCATGGGGGTACTCCCGTACAATGAATGAGGGAGTAGAGTATCACGGATTCCCCCTTAGGGAGGAATCCGTTTTGTTCTGCGTTTTGGTATCCGGTGACGCTATTTCTTGGCGGCGGATGCTTTTTTAGCAGGCGACTTGCGGGTCGCAGGCTTTTTTGCAGCGGTCTTTTTGGCGGCGGGTTTGCGCGAGCCGCGTGCGAGCGATTTGTCGATTTTCTTACAATCGGCCAGCAGTTCGTCAACAGCAGCAGCCGACTTCGCGAACATTTCGGCTTCTTCTTCGTTCAGCTTGACGTTGACGATTTTCTCGACGCCGTTGCGCCCGATGACGACCGGCACACCGACATAGATGTCTTTGACGCCGTTGAAGTCGGACGTCAGATAAGCCGCAGCGGGTAGAACCCGGCGCTTGTCGCGCAGGTACGATGTGGCCATCTGGATCGCGCTTTCCGCAGGCGCGTAATAGGCCGAGCCGTTGCCGAGCAGATTAACGATCTCGCCGCCGCCCGAACGGGTGCGCTGAACGATCTTGTCGATCTTGCCCTGTGTGGTCCATTTCATCTTGATCAGATCAGGGATCGGAATACCGGCAACCGTCGAATAACGGATCGACGGAACCATCGTATCGCCGTGGCCGCCGAGAACGAAGGCGGTGACGTCTTCAACCGAGACCGAAAACTCTTCGGCGAGGAAGTGACGGAAGCGGGCGCTGTCGAGAACGCCCGCCATGCCGACGACTTTTTTCTCGGGCAGGCCGGAATATTTCTGCAGCGCCCAGACCATCGCGTCGAGCGGGTTGGTGATGCAGATGACAAATGCCTTGGGCGCGTGCGCCTTGATGCCCTTTGCGACCGACTTGATCACTTCGAGGTTTTTGGCGAGCAGGTCATCGCGGCTCATCCCCGGCTTACGCGGAAAGCCGGCGGTGACGATGCAGACATCGGCGCCCTTGATGTCGGCGTAGGACTTGGTTCCTTTGAGCGAAACGTCCTTGCCGAAGACCGGTGATGCCTCTGCAATGTCGAGGCCCTTGCCTTTTGCGGGGCCGTCGAAGATGTCGAAAAGAACGACGTCACCGAGTTCTTCGCGGGCGGCAATATGAGCCAGCGTTCCGCCGATCATGCCGGCTCCGATCAGTGCAATTTTAGCGCGCGCCATTATGCGCTCCTCTTTGGTGGTGGTGGGATTGCAGGCGGGAATACTCCGCAAGTCCAGTGAGAGCAAGGGTTAGGGCGATTACCTTACCTGAATATGAACATGATCATCGGGCCGCGCAGCGTGATGATTGCAAAATGAACAGAAGTGCGGACAATAAAAAACGTGTCTCGCGTCGTCAGTTTTTTGCCGCGAAATTATCGGCTGCCGTTTTTGGGGAAAGCGTTTGATGCTTTATCTGATCCTGTTCGGAATATTTGTTGCGCTTGCGGCGGCACTGTCGGTCTGGTGCCGGATCAGATGGGGGCGGGCGGTCGGTTTCGTGGCCGGCGTCGCGCTGACAGTCTTAACAGCCGTCCTGTTTTTTCTGAACAAGAGCGACTCGGTTGCGGATACTTTTCTGGAAAAGCTGGCGGACATGTCGCCGCCTTTGATAACCGCTGCGCTGGTGATCGGGTGGTGGGTCGGATACGCGGCGGCGCGCTTGTTTGCGCGCGCCCGCTTTTAACCGTCAGTTCTCCGAAAGAGACAATATCGCGCTTTTCCGCGACGCCGAAATCGCCGCGTGCTGTTGTGATTGGCGAATGGGTCGGTTATGCCCTGTCGCAAGTGTTGCAACGCGCCCCGGGATAACAGGGCGCCAAACGGGAAATGACCATTATGGCCGTGCTTGTCGACGAAAACACCAAAGTCATTTGTCAGGGTATTACAGGCTCGCAAGGAACCTTTCACTCCGAGCAGGCGATTGCCTACGGAACGAAAATGGTTGGCGGTGTCACCCCCGGTAAGGGCGGACAGACAGCGCTGGGCCTGCCGGTTTATGACTCGGTCCACGAGGCTGTTCACGCGACCGGTGCCGATGCATCCGCGATTTACGTGCCGCCGCCCTTCGCTGCCGACGCTATTCTGGAGGCGCTGGACGCCGAAGTGCCGCTGATCGTCTGTATTACCGAGGGAATTCCTGTCCTTGATATGATGCGGGTCAAGCGGGCGCTGGTCGGTTCGAAGTCCATTTTGATCGGGCCGAACTGTCCGGGCGTGATCACGCCGGATGCCTGTAAGATCGGTATTATGCCCGGCCACATCCATAAACGCGGCAGCGTCGGCATTGTCTCGCGATCGGGCACGCTGACCTACGAGGCGGTGGCGCAAACCACCGCAATCGGCAAAGGCCAGAGTACCTGTATCGGTATCGGCGGCGACCCGATTAAAGGTTTCGAGCATATCGACGCGCTCGACCTGCTGCTGGGTGATCCTGAAACCGAGTCGATCATCATGATCGGTGAAATCGGCGGCTCGGCTGAAGAAGATGCCGCGCAGTTCATCGCCGACGAGGCGAAGAAGGGCCGCAAGAAACCCATCGCCGGATTTATCGCCGGTCGCACGGCGCCTCCGGGACGCCGCATGGGCCATGCGGGCGCGATCATCTCGGGCGGCAAGGGCGGCGCGGAAGACAAGATCGAGGCCATGCGCTCGGCCGGAATCGTGGTATCGGAAGATCCGTCAAAACTGGGCGAGGCGCTGTTGAAGGCGCTGGGCTAAGCACGCGGACAACGCGGTTGGCGGCAGGCGGTAATCATAAAAGGGCGCGGCGGAAAATCTCCGCTGCGCCTTTTTTCGTTCATCAACAAAACGAGCAGGAACACGAGTATGTCTATTTTGAAACGCGGTCTGAATGGTGCGCCGGTCAAACGCCTTCAGGAAAAATTGGGCATTGCCGCCGACGGTGACTTCGGACCCGGCACGGAGAAAGCGGTGCGCGCTTTTCAGGAGGCCAATGGCCTGACGGTCGATGGCATTGCCGGGCCGGATACTTTTGCCGCGATGGGCCTGCACGAGCTGATGCTGTTGCGCGTCGGATCGCGTGGTCAGGCGGTAAAGGCGCTGCAACAGGATCTGGGTGTGGATGCCGACGGTATTTTCGGTGAAGGCACGAAGGCCGCGCTGGCGGCGTATCAGACAGCGCGCGGGTTGACGGCGGATGGCATGGCGGGGCCGACGACCCTGTCCGCGATGCCGAGCTTTGCCCAATCGGTTACGGCGGAAACGATTAAGAGAGCCGCAGTTCAACCGGACGAGTCGCATTTTGACGGCGAGGCGCTGCCCGATCTGAAAGGGATGGAAGTGGTCGAGGCGGCAAACCCGTCTTCAGCACCGAAAGACTCGCTCTGGGGTAAGGTGAAGGGCTGGTTTTCTTAAGAAACCGGCTGAAAAATTCCACCCGCCGTTTGAGGTAACTTTGCGGTAAAGTCGCTGCGTTTCCGTTTTCCTGTCAGGAAGGGCGGAAACGCAGGGTTAAGCGTGCAAATGCGCGACGGCATGTCCGAAAAATGCATTGCAACAAACTGTGAGCGATGCGTGCTGTGTTCACATTCGTGCAGTTAAGCTACAAGCAACACGAATCACGGGTCTTCCGGGCGGGTCTTTTAGGGACGGGCGCGGGTGGCTTTAACCGATCGCTTGACTCTCAGGGAGCACGCGGGAACGCCCCGCGCGGGTAAAATGAGTAAATCCGAGGCTCGCCGGCCATCCGGCAACGACGCTTTCGCGGAATTTTCCTTCCTTCAGGGCGCTAATGCCGCCTACGTCGAAATGCTTTATGCGCGCTTTGCCGAGGACAAATCCTCGGTAGACGACGGGTGGCAGGCATTTTTCGGCGGTCTGGAAGAGGCCGACGCGGACCCCAAGGCCAATGCCGGTGGCGCAAGCTGGCAAAGGGGCGACTGGCCCCCGCGTGCCAATGGCGAACTGGTTGCCGCGCTCGACGGGCAATGGGACGCGGTCCCTGATACCGCCGCGCTGGCCAAAAAGATCAAGGGCAAGGCGGCGGGACAGGGCGCGGCGCTGTCGGACGAGGCCGTTCGCGCGGCAACGCTCGACTCGATCCGCGCCATTATGTTCATCCGGTCCCACCGGCATCGCGGCCATCTCGCGGCGAACCTTGATCCGCTGGGCATTGTCAATGTCGAGGATGCGCCCGAGCTGATGCCCAAGTCCTACGGGTTTACCGATGCGGACATGGACCGGCCTATCTTTATTGATAACGTGCTCGGCGTTGAAAGCGCCTCGATGCGCGAGATCAATGAGATTGTTAAAAAGACATATTGCGGCACGTTCGCGCTGCAATACATGCACATCTCCGATCCCGAAGAGGCGCAATGGCTTAAAGAGCGGATCGAGGGACGCGATAAGGAAGTCAGCTTTACGCCCGAGGGCCGCAAGGCAATTCTGAACAAGCTGGTCGAGACCGAGGGTTTCGAAAAATTCCTCAACGTCAAATATACGGGCACAAAGCGGTTCGGGATTGACGGCGGCGAGGCGCTGGTCCCCGCGATGGAGCAGATTATCAAGCGCGGCGGCGCGCTGGGTGCGCGCGATATCATCATCGGCATGCCGCACCGGGGCCGGTTGAACGTGCTGGTCAACGTGATGGCCAAGCCGTTCCGCGCGATCTTTAACGAGTTTCAGGGCGGCAGCTTTAAGCCCGAGGATGTCGACGGGTCGGGTGACGTGAAATATCACCTCGGCGCGTCCTCGGACCGCGAGTTTGACGGCAACAATGTCCACCTGTCGCTGACGGCGAACCCCTCGCATCTGGAGGCGGTGAATCCGGTCGTGCTGGGCAAGGCCCGCGCGAAACAGGCGCAGAATGACGACCGTGCCGACCGGACCTCGGTTATACCGGTGCTGTTGCACGGGGATGCGGCCTTTGCGGGCCAGGGCGTTGTGGCCGAGTGTTTCGGCCTGTCGGGGCTGGTCGGTCACCGGTCGGGCGGCGCGATCCATATTGTCGTGAATAACCAGATTGGGTTTACCACCGCGCCGAGCTTTTCGCGGTCCTCGCCCTATCCGTCGGACATCGCGCTGATGGTGGAAGCGCCTATTTTCCACGTGAACGGCGATGATCCCGAAGCGGTGACGCACGCCGCTAAAGTCGCCACCGAGTATCGCCAGAAATTCCGCAAGGATGTCGTCATCGACATCTTCTGCTATCGCCGCTTTGGACATAACGAGGGCGACGAGCCCATGTTCACGCAGCCCCTGATGTATAAGAAGATCAAGGGCCATCCGACGACTTTGTCGATCTATGCCGACCGCCTGATGGCGGAAAAGGTTGTGACCGGGGCCGAAGTCGAGGCGATGAAAACCGAGTTCAGCGATCATTTGCAGGCCGAGTTCGAGGCGGGCGAAGATTACCGCCCCAACAAGGCAGACTGGCTGGACGGCAAATGGTCCGGGCTGGCAACCGGCAAGGGCGAATACCAGCGCGGGGAAACCGGATTTCCGATTCCGTTGCTGAAGGAAATCGGCAAGACGCTGACCAGCGCGCCCGACGGCTTTAACATCCACCGCACGGTCGCGCGGCAGTTGGAAGCCAAAAAGAAGATGTTCGAGACGGGCGAGGGCTTTGACTGGGCCACCGCCGAAGCGATGGCGTTTTCATCGTTGATCGAAGAGGGCTTTCCCGTGCGTCTGTCCGGTCAGGATTGTACGCGCGGTACGTTCTCGCAGCGCCATTCGGCGTTTATCGATCAGGAGACCGAAGACCGCTATTACCCGATGAAGCACATCAAGGGCGAGAACGATTACGAGGTGATCGACTCGATGCTGTCCGAATACGCCGTGCTCGGGTTCGAGTACGGGTACACGATGGCCGAGCCGAACGCGCTGGTGCTGTGGGAAGCGCAGTTCGGCGATTTCGTCAACGGTGCGCAGATCATGATTGATCAGTTCATCTCGTCGGGCGAGCGCAAATGGCTGCGCATGTCCGGCCTCGTGATGCTGTTGCCGCACGGATACGAGGGGCAGGGGCCGGAACATTCGTCGGCGCGGGTCGAGCGGTTTTTGCAAATGTCCGCCGAGGAAAACTGGATCGTTGCGAACTGTACGACGCCTGCGAACTATTTCCATATTCTGCGCCGCCAGATGCGCCGCGATTTCCGTAAACCGCTGATCCTGTTCACGCCGAAATCGCTGTTGCGTCATAAGAAATGTGTGTCGAAGCTGGAAGAATTCGGAGAGGGTTCGAGCTTTCACCGTGTCCTGTGGGATGATGCGCAATACGGCATGTCCGACACGACACTGGTCGCGGACGAGCGGATCAGGCGCGTCGTGATGTGCAGCGGTAAAGTGTATTTCGACCTGCTGGAAGAACGCGATGCACGCGGCATTACCGATGTCTATCTGCTGCGTGTCGAACAGATGTACCCGTTCGCAGCCATGGCGCTGATGAAAGAACTGGGCCGGTTCAAACAGGCCGAGTTCGTGTGGTGTCAGGAAGAGCCGAAAAATCAGGGCGGCTGGACCTTTATGGAACCGAATATCGAATGGGCGCTGAACCGCGTCGGTGCGGCGCAATCGCGCCCGCGCTATGCAGGCCGCGCGGCGGCGGCGTCTCCTGCGACGGGGCTTGCCTCGCAGCATAAGGCGCAACAGGCTAAACTGGTCGATGAAGCGTTGAGCGACCCGGAATAAATTTGACGGGCCGCTGAGTCCGCACGAGAGGAACGACAAGATGGCGACGGAAGTACGTGTACCCACGCTGGGCGAATCTGTAACCGAAGCAACCGTGGCAACGTGGTTCAAGAAACCCGGTGATGCCGTAAAAGTCGATGAAATGCTGTGCGAGCTGGAAACCGATAAGGTGACCGTCGAAGTGCCGTCGCCCGTTGCCGGTGCGATGGGCGAGATTATCGCCGCCGACGGAACCACCGTCGAAAAAGACGGCTTGCTGTGTATGGTCGAAGAAGGCGCAAGCGGAACGGCAAGTGCGCCCGCCGCATCCGCCGCCGCCGCAGGAGCCGCGGCCCCCGCGCCCCGTGAGGAAGCCGCAGCCGCCGGAACCGCCCCCTCGGACGGGGCGTCGCGCCGCGATGTTGAGGATGCACCCTCGGCGAAAAAGGCGATGGCCGAAGCCGGGCTGTCTCGCGATCAGGTTCAGGGATCGGGGCGCGATGGCCGGATTATGAAGGAAGACGTTGCCAAGGCGTCATCGGGCGGCGGCGCGGCGGTTCCGCAAAGCCAACGCGAAGAACGCGTGAAGATGACCCGTCTGCGCCAGACCATCGCGCGCCGCCTGAAAGAAGCGCAGGACACCGCCGCGATGCTGACCACCTTTAACGAGGTGGACATGACGGCGGTGATGGAGCTGCGCAATGAATACAAAGAACTGTTCCAGAAAAAACACGGCGTCAAACTCGGCTTTATGTCGTTCTTCGTCAAAGCCTGTACCCACGCGCTGAACGAGATCCCCGAAGTGAATGCCGAAATCGACGGCACGGATGTTGTCTACAAGAACTATTGCAACATCGGGGTCGCGGTCGGTACGCCGAACGGCCTGGTCGTTCCGGTCCTTCGTGATGCGCAGGATATGAGCTTTTCGGGGATTGAAAAGACGATCTCCGAAATGGGCCTTAAGGCGCGTGACGGCAAGTTGACCATCGCCGAGATGCAGGGCGGCACGTTCACGATCTCGAACGGCGGCGTGTACGGTTCGCTGATGTCGACGCCGATCCTGAACCCGCCGCAGTCGGGTATTCTGGGTATGCACGCGATCCAAAAGCGCGCGATGGTGATTGGCGACAAGATCGAAATCCGCCCGATGATGTATCTTGCGTTGTCGTATGACCACCGCGTTGTCGACGGTGCAGGCGCCGTGACCTTCCTCGTGCGCGTGAAAGAAGCGTTGGAAGATCCGCGCCGGTTGCTGATGGACCTCTAAGCGGATGCCGACTGAAGTCGCCATACTCGGATGGGCCGGACTGTTGCTTGTCGCGCAGTTCGTTCTGATGGCGGTGGCGGTTAATCTTCAGCTTGGTCCGGCCTATACGAGCGGGCCGCGCGACGAACGGCGCGAGCCGACCGGGATGCCGGGGCGGCTGTATCGCGCCTATAACAACATGATCGAAGCGGTTGTCTTTTTCACCGTGGCGGTTGTCGTCGTGACGTTGGGCGAGGCGACGACGCCCGCCACCGCGCTGGCCGCGCAGGTCTTTCTGGCGGCGCGGGTTGCGTATGTGCCCGCCTATGCCAGCGGGATTCCGATGCTGCGCTCGGTCGTTTGGGCCGCCGGATTTTTTGCCTGCGTATTCATGCTGGTACAGGCGCTGTTGTGAGCGCCGGCCAAACACTTTACCTATGCCGCGAAACCTTCAGAGACAGGAATTGAACTCATGGCCGACTATGATCTTATCGTAATCGGGGGCGGGCCCGGCGGATATGTCTGTGCGATCCGCGCGGCGCAGCTCGGGATGAAAGTGGCCTGTGTCGAGGGGCGCGGTGCGCTGGGCGGAACATGCCTGAACGTCGGGTGTATTCCCTCCAAGGCGTTGCTGCACGCGTCGCATCTGTATAGCGAAGCCAACGGTCATTTCGCCGAAATGGGCATTATGGCGCAGCCGACGATCGATATGATCAAGATGCAATCCTATCGCGCGGGTCAGGTCGATCAGCTGACAGGCGGCGTCGCGTTCCTGTTCAAGAAAAACAAGGTCGACTGGATCGACGGTTGGGGAAAGATCGAGGGGCCGGGCAAGGTATCGGTCAAAACCGCCGTCGATGCGGACAAATCGCTGACCGCTAAACACATCGTGATCGCGACCGGATCGGAGCCTGCTTCGCTGCCCGGAGTCGACGTGGACGAGCAGCGCGTGGTGACATCCACGGGCGGCCTGACGCTGAAATCCATTCCCAAGAAAATGGTCGTCATCGGTGCGGGTGTGATCGGGCTGGAGCTGGGGTCTGTCTGGCGGCGGCTGGGGACCGAAGTGCAGGTGATCGAATACCTCGACCAGATTACGCCGGGGATGGACTTGGAGGTCTGTAAGACGTTCGAGAAAATCCTGACCAAACAGGGTTTGCAATTCACGTTGGGCGCGGCGGTGCAGTCGGTTGAAAAAGGATCACGCCTGACCGTGCGGTATAAGAACCGCAAAGACGAGACGGAAGACTCGGTCGAGGCGGATGTCGTTTTGCTCGCCACAGGCCGCAAGCCCTATACGGCGGGGCTGGGTCTGGAAGAGGCTGGCGTTAAGATGACCGATCGCGGAGTCGTGGAGACGGATGCGGGATGGCGCACGAATGTCGACGGCATCTATGCGATTGGGGATGTGACCACCGGTCCGATGCTGGCGCATAAGGCCGAGGACGAGGGCGTTGCCGTTGCCGAGACGATTGCCGGACAGCATGGACACGTCAATTACGGTGTGATCCCGTCGGTGATCTATACCGATCCCGAAGTCGCCTCGGTCGGTCAAACCGAAGAGCAGCTTGCCGAAGAGGGACGCGCGTACAAGGTGGGGAAATTTCCGTTCCTCGCCAATGGCCGCGCCAAGGCGCATTTCGCGACCGACGGTTTTGCAAAAGTGCTGGCGGATAAAGAAACCGACCGCATCCTCGGCGTTCATGTCATCGGCCCGTCAGCGGGTGAGTTGATCCATGAATACTGCGTTGCGATGGAGTTCGGTGCAGCCGCCGAAGATATCGCCCGCACCTGTCACGCGCACCCGACATTATCCGAAGCCATGCGCGAGGCGGCAATGGCATGCGGGGATGGTGCAATTCACAT
This sequence comes from uncultured Neomegalonema sp., assembly GCA_937958345.1. GTDB lineage: Bacteria > Pseudomonadota > Alphaproteobacteria > Rhodobacterales > Rhodobacteraceae > JAHDDY01. The sequence goes on from CALGNW010000137.1 coordinate 14,474, forward strand.
GTAAGTACCGTGTCGTTGACACCGGGATAAAAAAAGAGCCGGCGCTAGCAGCGTCGGCTCTTTGCGTTCAGGGTCGCACCTTGCGTGTCAGACGCTGCGTCCGCGCAGCAGATGCATGACGAACGAGCCGACAAGCAGCACGAGGAAGATCATAAAGATCACCTTGGCGATCCCCGCCGATGCACCGGCGATTCCACCGAAACCGAGGACTCCGGCAATCAGTGCGACGACAAAAAAGGTAAGTGCCCAACCAAGCATTTCTATCTCCTGAATTGTGTTTCGAACACGTCATGTGTTCTTGCACGGGTAAAGTCAGGCGCGGTAAATTTGTTCCGCAGGAAATTTTAACGGGCTATGTATTTTGAGTATACGGGATTGAATATGCTCTGCTATGCGGTTGTATGGACTCTTTGAATTTCTTAAATCTCGCGCTGTTGTTGGCTGCCCTCGCCGTTGTCGTGACGACTTTGTTGCCGTTGTCGGGCAGCGATGCGTGGTGGGTGCGGGGGTGGGATTTTCCGCGCGTTCAGATTGCCGTTTTTGGCGCGCTGGTTTTGCTGGCGTCGGGCTTTGCGTCGGGCGGGGCATTGCGGGTCGGACTTGTCGCGGTGCTGATTGCCTGCATCGGTTATCAGGTCACCCGCATTTTTCCCTATACGGTTTTTGCGAAAGCCGAAACGCGTCTGGCGGCCCCCGGCGCGTGCGGCGAGATCATTACGCTGATGTCGGCAAATGTGCTGATGGAGAATGATGACTATGCCGGATTGAGACGCGAGATCGACAAGGTCGATCCCGACGTGCTGTTTTTGATGGAAACGGACGCCGCGTGGGTGGATGCCGTCGAGCCGGTTCTTGCGCGCTATGAGACGGTGTTGCGCGTCCCGCTGGACAATCATTACGGCTTGGTTTTTGCCACGCGTCTGACCGCGCGCAAGGCGAAGATTTTGTATCTCGTTGACGATGACACGCCGTCCGTCTTTGCCGAGTTGGAGGCCGCGGACGGCAATGTCATGCGCTTTGTCGGTCTGCACCCGCGCCCGCCGGTTCCCGGTAACCGGACCGATGATCGCGATGCCCAGATATTATTCTCGGCGCGCTTTGCCCACCAGTCCAACGTGCCGCTGGTGGCGATGGGTGATTTCAATGATGCGGCGTGGTCGGATACCACACGGCTGTTCAAGGCCGTCGGGCAATATCTGGACCCGAGGATCGGGCGCGGGTTTTATTCCAGCTTTGATGCCCGAAGCAAGTTACTGCGTGTTCCGATCGATCATTTCTATCACACGAAAGAGGTTGCCGTTGCCGGATTCGGGCGCGGCGGGTTTTTCGGATCGGATCATTTTCCGATAACCGCGCGGATTTGTCTGGACCATGATCTGGCTGCGACGCTGAACCCGTCGCCGCGCGCGCTGACCGACGAGGAAGACCGGCAGGTCGAAGCGGTGATTGCATCGAAGATTGTTGCGCTGGGTGATCTGTTCGACTGACGGCTTTATTCGGTCGGCGCGGACGGCGTGCCGGATTCCGGTCCCGGCCCTTTGAAGGTGAGTGTCCGGTAGGGGAACGGGATTTCGATACCTTTGTCGTCCAATGCGCGTTTGACTGCGGCGACGACCTGATCGCGGGAAGCGCGGATGTCGACGGGGCGTGAGCCGGTCCACCATGCGACCTCGAAATCGATTGACGAGGCCGAGAAGGCCGTGGCGAAAACCTGCACGTCGCGCACATCGTCGCGCACCAGATCAACGGACACCACGGCATCGCGGATCACGTCGCGCGCGATGTCAACATCCTCGCCGTAAGCGACGCCGACGATGATGCTGGTGCGGCGGTGGTTCCGGCTGGTGCGGACAGTGACCGGTGTTTTGAACAGGACCGCGTTTGGCATGACAACAAGCTGTCCGTCGGTTTGGCGGATGTGCGTATCGCGGACCGTGATCTCTTCGACCTTGCCCTCGAAATCGTCGCACTCGATAAAATCATCCAGTTTGAACGGTTCGCGGATCAGGATGAGAATGCCTGCAATGAAGTTTTCGAAGATATCCTTAAAGGCAAAACCGACGGCCACCGAGCCGAGGCCGAGGGCGGTCAGCGCCTTTGCCGGTGTCAGGGACGGGAAGATAATTGTCATTGCGATCAAAGATCCGAACGCCCAGATGAGGGTCGTCGAGATCATCTGGAAAACCTCGATCAGCGAGCGCCGCATGCGTGCGCGTGTCAGGGCGCGGCCTACAATCCATCGTGCTGCGCGGGCGGCGAGCCAAACCAGAATGACGACAATCAGCGCGACAAACAGTTGCGGCAGTAACCGCCAAAAGCCGGTCAGATATGTGTTGAGCTGATCAACGAGCGGCATCGGAACCGAAGGAGCTTCCATAGATGAACGGCCTGCATATTTGTTTGGCGACGTTGGGATAAGTCGCAACACGCATGCCGGTTCCGCGTGGTCGCCGGAATTCCGTTGGAACAATCCCGCGCCGGTCGCATTACCCAGATGGAAAATGAAGCGCCCGGAGAATTAGAAGAAAGTTCTTCTGACCTGATTCCGGGCATACATGCATTTTAGAAGTTACGAGGACCCTATGCCGACTCAATCGAAGACCAAAGCCGTCGAGCTGGACGATTTGAAGGACCAGTTTGAAGCCCTGCGTGACGACATGAAGGAAATGACCGAGCTGATTTCTGCCGGTGTTGCCGAACGCGCCGTGACAGCCAAGGACAAGGCCGTCGATGCGGCGGCGACGTTGTCGACGGATGCCAAGAAAAAGGCTTCGCAGCTGCACGCTGATGCGGAAAGCGCGATTACCGCGAACCCGCTGGCGGCGGTTGCCATCTGCGCCGGTATCGGATTTCTGCTGGGCGCGGTGTCGCGCCGATGAGTGTTGCACCGGCTGCAATCAAGGCGGTGTCCGGCGTGGCCGGGGCCAAGCTGAAACAGCTTAAATCCGACGCGGGGTATACCGCCGCGGCAGCGATTGCGGGCGGTGTGTCTGTTGTGTTTTTGACCATCGCGGCAACCGCCGCGCTGAGTGCCGAGGTCGGGTTTATCCCCGCATGTCTGATTATGGCGGTGGTTTTTGCGGCGGCGACCGGCGTCGTCCTGATGCTGCGCCAGCGCGCGGTTGAGCGCAGCAAACGGGCGGCGGATGCCAAGGCCGTTAACGAGCTGGTGTCGGCAGCATCCTCTGCTATTTCACCCGCCGCGCTGTCGATGGCGGCGCTGGCAGCCGGATTTGCTCTGTCCCGCAAGTAACAGTCTCTAACATGTAAGCATAAAAAAAACTGCGGAAATGGTGTGATCCATTCCTGCAGTTTTTGCGTCTCCCGTCCGTATGACCTTAGTAGGTGTTGGACTTCACTGTCTGTGCGGAGTCTTCGATTGCTTCGCCGCCGGCACGGATGTCGGCGCCGGCACCGGCGACGGTGTTGCATGCGGAAAGCGCCGTGAAGCTGACGAGGGCAAGGGCGGTAAGAATTTTGACCATTTCGGTATCCTGTTCTCTGAGGTTTCTCGGGCAGCTAACGGTCGGGGGCAGGGAATGTTCCGCCGCGCCCGAAAAAATCCGGGAACGGGGTCTAAATGAAGGGACGCGGGGTCCGGCCCGGATATTCGTATTTGGCCAGATCGCCGAGAGCCTCGCGATCATGGATTTTGAAGACGCTGTCTTTCCAGTTTACCAGACCTTTGTCCGAGAGTTTGCGCAGTGTTTTGTTGGTGTGAACCAGCGACAAGCCGAGCGTATCGGCGAGTTGTTGCTGTGTGAAAGGCAGGACGACAGCGTCCGGTTTGGATTCGCCCGTCTCTATTGCGCGGTCGTGGAGCAGCAAAAGGACAAAGGCGATGCGCTCGATTGCCGAGCGCCTGCCCAGCGAGACGAGATGTTCGTCCAGCAGTTGTTCGTCCCGCGAGGCCAGCCATGTGATGTCGAAGGCGAGGGCGGGGAATTTCTGGTAAAGCGTCCACAGCTTTTTCCGCTCGAACACGCAGAGCAGCATATCGGTCAGCGCGCCGACGGAATGGCCCATCTCGTCCAGCACAACGCCCTGCAGACCGATCAGATCGCCGGGCAGGACAAAATTGAGAATTTGAACGCGTCCGTCTTCGAGGGTTTTGTAGCGATAGCCCCAGCCCTTTAAAACCGTGAAAATATGGGCAGCGTTGGTTCCCTGGGACAGGATTGCGGACCCGGCCTCGGCGGCGAGTTCACCGCCCTTAAAGGATTCTACGAATCCCAGTTCCTTTTCCGAAAAGTCGCGAAAGGTCGGGTTTGTGCGCAGCGGACAGTTGGCGCAGGAATGTGCGCGGTTGGTTTTTGACAAAATCCCGGTCCCCGAAAATTCAGCGTTCACTACGTCATAGATTAATGACGAAAGCGCCCTGATGTTCCACCGTCCGCGGATTGCAATCCGGAAAGGGGTGCACCGTGTCACAACGTCCACTGCCTTTGCTATCCGGTAAGCGGATCTTTGTGCTGGAGGAAGAATCCTTTATCGCGATGGAGTTTGATCACGCGCTGTGCGCGGCGGGCGCGGCGGACGTTATGCTGAGCTTTCGTCTGACGGATGACATCCTCGATGTCGCCTCGCAATTTGACTGTGCGGTGGTTGATCTGGGCGTTGAAGGAGCGTCTACGCTGTCATTCGCCGAGCATTTATTGCGGACGCGGATACCGTTTGTCGTTGCCACGGCATCGCCGCTGCCGTCGCTTGGCGCGCGGTTCAATCATATCCCGGTTTTGCAAAAGCCGAACATGGTGGATCGGCTGGTCCCGTTTGTCCGCCATGCGCTTGACACGCAGCAATCGCCCGTGTCGGCCCTGCTCGACCCTAACGCGCCGGAGCCGAGCTTAATTCATCACCCTCGAGAATTTCAGTAAGCCGGGTCCGGGCGCGGCTGAGGCGGCTTTTGACGGTCCCGACGGCACAGCCCATAATTTCGGCGGCCTCTTCGTAGGAAAAACCGGAGGCGCCGATCAGGACGATGGCCTCGCGCTGATCCTCGGGCAAGAGGGCAAGGGCGGCGTGAAAATCCTGTAGGTCCAAATTCGGAAGCTGGTCGGGGACGGAGGTAAGGCGAGATGCTTCCTCGCCGTCGATATCCTCGACCTCGCGTTTGCGTTTGCGGAGCTGCGAGTAAAATTCGTTGCGCAGGATGGTAAACAGCCACGCCATCAGGTTTGTGCCGTCTTTATAGCTGTCGGATTTTGACCATGCCCGGACGAGGGTTTCCTGTACCAGATCATCGGCCCAAGCCGAACGACCACAGAGTGACATAGCAAAAGCGCGTAAGTTCGGGATTGCTGCGACGAGACCGTCGCGCACTTCGGTCGACGGATTCATGTATCGCCGTCTCCGGCCTTTTCCGCGGCCTCGGCGGCCTCAACCTGTTCCAGCCGGGCAATAAGTTTTGCAAAGCGATCCGGCACAGCCTCGTTCGCGAACGAGTCAAACAGGGATTTCAGCTGGGCCCCAACTGCGTCCCCGATAATCGGATCGACCTCTTGACGGTGTTCAGACACTGCGGTTTTCCTAGCGTTAAAGGCTTTGCCGGTAGTAACAGCGGAGAAAGCTGGTCCGGATACAGAGACGCAATGCCGGAACCGGGGATTTTGTTCCATAAATGATGGAACAGTTCAGCCCGAGGGACATTTGCGTGATACGGCGGCACAGCCGTGCGGCCCGCTGATATGGTGAGGCGGGGTAGATTGGACGACTTTGGAGACGGCATGTCGATTTCAGCGGCGATCAAAACTTATCTGCCTTTTATGCGGCGGTATGCCCGGGCGCTGACCGGATCACAGGAGAGCGGCGACACGTATGTAAGCGCCGTGATCGAAACGCTGATCGCGGACCCGAAGGCGTTGCCTGATCTGGACGATAAGCGTGTGGCGCTGTACCGGATGCTCAGCTCGATCTGGAGTACAGCTTATGTCGAGCCTGAGGGTTTGATTGCGTCGGAAACGTGGGAAAAGACCGCCTCGCTGAGATTGGCGTCTTTGCCCCCCGCAGCACGGCAGGCGTTTTTGCTGATCTCGGTCGAGGGTTTTAGCGCCGCCGAGGCCGCGACGATCCTTGAGGTTGACGAGGGGCAACTGGAAGCCCTGATCGAAACAGCGACGGGCGATATTGCCGCGCAGGTATCGACCTCTGTCCTGATTATCGAGGACGAGCCGATGATCGCCATGGAAATCGAACAGCTGGTCGAAGGGCTGGGGCATCGGGTCACCGCCGTGACGCGGACCCATGCCGAGGCGATCGAAGCGTTCCGCGCCGAAGAGCCGGGTCTGGTGCTGGCTGATATCCAGCTGGCGGACGGCAGTTCGGGGATTGATGCGGTGAAAGAGATTTTCTCGGTCTCGGAAAGACCCCCGCCGGTTATTTTCATCACGGCCTATCCCGAGCGTCTGTTGACCGGCGAGCGGCCCGAGCCGACTTTTCTCGTGACGAAGCCGTTCTCGCCCGAGATGGTGAAGGCGTTGGTCAGTCAGGCATTGTTCTTTGAGAACAAAGGCGGCGGCGACGCCGCCACGGGTTAAGCCCCCGCCGTGCCCTCGGGAAGCCCCATACCGTCCACCGCAGGACACGGACCGAGGGCCGCCGAGTTTGGCCGCAGTCCGGTGACGATGTTCGCGTATGACGCCGAACTGGGGCTGCGCTGGGTAAAAAACGCGCCGCGCGAATTTACCGAAGACGGCTTTATGGCCCTGTTGGAATGTGCCGAGATCGAGGGCGTATCGGCGCGCACCTTTTCGGATGCCGTCAAGGCGGTCACGCGCACGAAAGAACCGTTCTACGGGGTGTGTACCGTG
>CALGNW010000138.1 GCA_937958345.1 uncultured Neomegalonema sp.
TGCGGCCAGCTTGGCCAGCGGCTTGAAGGTCAGCGATATCCGCGGAAACCAGCGGACCAGCAACCGTACAGCCAAAAAGCCGACAGCGAGCAGCCCTCCGCAAAGCGTAATGTAAATCAGGGCATGGCCGAATACCGGCCAGCCGAGCCAGAATGCGGCGGCTGTCAACAGCTTGACATCGCCGCCACCCAGATAACCGGTATAATCCGGGTGCCAAAGGATCAGTCCCACGATCAGCATGCCGAAACCTGCGATCAGATGATTCAGAAGCACATCAAAGCCCAGCCCTGAAAGCGCGAACGCCGCAGCGAAGGCCCCGATCAGAGCAATCGAAATGGTATTTGGAATGATATATTTTCGGATATCAGAGATAGCCGCGGCCAGCATGCACAGCGGAAACAAGTAAAGTGGGAGCGAGATGAGCATTCTTGCGTCTCCGCCTGTCAGGTTGGCACTTTAGAATTCAACGTCTAATGCGAACAGGGCCGCGACCCGGAACATTCAGAGCTTACCGGACCCGTCACCACATATCGACTGCGTGGCAACGGGTTGTTCGTATCCGGTTCGATCTGAACGCCCTCATCGCGGCCCGCTCATTTTCAAGGGCCGGAGCGGCCCGCAGACCACCCCGACCGAACGCTAAATTAAGCGTTGCCGGCTTTAAGTGCAGCGCCGACGTTCGAGTAGGTCGTGTTCAGCTCGTCTTTAACCGACGTGATCGCTGCGATGATCGCGACGCTGAGGAGTGCAGCAATCAGGCCGTACTCGATAGCCGTTGCACCGGACTCGTCTTTAGCGAAGGAAGTGAAAAGGTTGCGCATGTGTCTCTCCGTTTGTTTGAGCTCTTAGCTGTCCCGCTAAGATGATCAGAGATTACCCGCCACCATTTAACAAACTGATAGATTATATGTTTAACAAATAGTTTTTCGAAAAATATGAAAGAATTACAAAGTATTACTTTACTTAGGTAGTCGTTTGACTTTCTACAATCCTTGGCGGGAACACAATGCGGGCGCTGGTTCCTTCGGTTTTGCGGGAAACAATCTCGAAATGTCCGCCATTCGCCTCGACAAACCCTTTGGCCAGCGGCAAGCCCATACCGGCCCCTCCGAACTTCCGGCTGCTATGGCGTCCCTGCGCATAAGGCTGCAGCGCGCGCTCGACTTCTTCGTCTGTCATGCCGTCACCGTTATCGGTCACGTCAATCCGCAATGCGCCCGAATTATGAGTCGATGCAGAGACCCTCACCGCATCGGTCGTAAATTTCACCGCATTTCCGACCAGATTGGTCAATGCCTGCCGCAATGTATGCGCGTCGGCGATCACGGTCGGCAGTGCCTCTTCCAGCGAGACGGTCAGCGTCACATCCCGCGCGCGGGCCGCACCGTCCAGATCACGGACGACACGGCGGATCAGATTCCCGAGGTTTACAGGCGCAGGGTCGAGCGACAGCGCACCGGCTTCGATGCGGCGCATATCCAGCATATCCTGAACCAGACGCGCCATATACTGGCCGCTGTCGTGGATATCCTTCAGGTATTCGCGGTACGTCTCGGAATGAATCGCGCTGGGATCATCCAGCATAATCTGTGTGAAACCGATGATCGCATTAAGCGGCGTCCGCAGTTCGTGGCTCGCGCGGGCGATCGCTTCGGATCGCGCCGCCCCGCGACCGGCTCCGCTGCTGCCGCTTTTCAATTCGTTAAAAACCACCGTCCGCGCCGACGGGCCCGTCCTGTCGGGGGGGCTGATCGCAGCACGCAAAGAAATCATACCATCGTCATTCCGGCGCGACCGTTCGATTGTAAAGGGCAGTGCCTTACCGCCCGGACTGGCCAACGCCCCGCGAAAGGCCCGCACGGACGCCTCATCCAGTCCCGCATCGAACGCCTGTCCGATCAGAGCCGATTCCTGAACACCCAACAACACCGCACCCGTTGGCGAGATCCTCTCGATCACACCGTCAGGACGCAGCACAGCGATTCCGACACCAAGCGCGACCAGAGCGTCATCACGCGCCGACATCAGGTTCCGGGAGGGCAACTCACCCTGCCGCGCCGCAGTCACATCAATCAGCGTCGCCAACCATGCTGCTGCCCCGCCCCATTCACCGCGCCGCACTTCTATACGCAGCGGTTTTTCGCCTGTACCGTCCTCAGCCCCGCCTATCCGCAGATCAATCCGATCGGTTTGGCCATCGCGGATTCGGGTTAGCGCCTCGACAATCGCTTTACGGTCCTGCGGAAACAGCGCCGAAATGCTGGCTGCACGCACCGCATCGGGTTCGCCGGACAACTGGCGGGCCGCATTACTCATGTGCAGCACTTTCAGGGCATCATCGAAAACCACTGCACCGGCATCGGAAGACGACAGCAAGCGCATTTCCGCGCCGCCGATCCCGTGCGAGGCGGCAATCACCTCGCCGGTCCGGTCCGCTATATCGGTAAAGAAGACAATGGCGGCCAGTCCGCCCGTCATCGGGTCGTGCATCCGCCGCATTGTAACCCGATGACGCCGGACACCGACGCGGGTTTGCAAGTCAACAGCCTGACTGTACGCGCCATTGACCAGCAACGAGCGCAGGGCGTCGCGGGTTTCCTGCCGGTCGCCGTATCGCAGGGACAGCCCCTCAAGACCGGGGCCAAAGCTCTGTTCGGCGGCGGCGTTTTGCATCAGCAGTCCGCCGTCTTCGGCGAACAGCGAAATCGCGGTCGGCGTTCTCTCGATGATTTCACGCAGGCGGTCAATCTCGGCATCGTCGCCAAGCGGGGCGCGAACGGCTTCGACACGCAGACCGGGGCGTCCGTCGGAAAGCGGAACATGCTGCGCGCGGCAATCGACCCGCACCGGATGTCCCGAGGGCGCAAGCACCATCCGCGCCCGCACTTTTCCGCTTTTTCGGGTGAGGACTGCCCGGATCAGCTCGCCAAAGTCATACACGGCCTCGTCGAAAGGGGCGAAATCCCGTTCGACCAGATCCAACAGGCTTCGCTCGCCCCAGAATCGCAGTCCGGCCTCGTTTGCCCAGACAATCCGTTGACGGTCGTGATCCCAAATCCAGATTGCCGCGGAATCGGTCGTCGAAACGGCTGTTTGGTCCGAACTGTTCATACGTGTGCGCCCCAAAACGGGAATACTCAAAAAAAGTGGAAACGCTATCGGCCCGTCAAAAGACCGCTAAACCGCGCCCGTCCCCGCGTATTCCGCAACGGATGCCCCACGTATAAGAGGCCGCTGCATCATCCACGCCAATACACTGAACACAGACGGCCCTGTGTTCATCCCGTTAACGATTCAGCAATATTTAGAATAAAATAGCAACAAATTTCGCGCTAAACGAGCGTCAAAATCCGGCACTTCCCCTAGAGGCTAGCTCTTTCGCGACTTTTTGCCCTGATTGCGGGCCAGCGCAGCGGCAGCGCGCAGTTCGTCTGCGATTTCCTCGGCCTCCGAAGGCTCGAAATCCATCGGCACTTCAAACTGGTCGGTCTTCACAAATATGCGCACACCGCCTGTTGTTGTCGGTCCGATTTGCAGATCGGCGGACATATCGCTTTCGCTGTTGATACCCATGTGGCGTTTTCCAATTTCAAGCGGGAGGCGGTGATACGCTTTTCCCTACCAAAAGCGCAAGCCCGAGGCTTGCATTCAAAATTTCTCCGGCGTATTTGAAGAGTGTGTGCCGCCTTAGCTCAGTTGGTTAGAGCACTGGTTTGTGGAACCAGGGGTCCCCCGTTCAAGCCGGGGAGGCGGTACCATTTTTCCCGACATAGACACGACACGGTGGTTGCCCGCGTCCGTCGCAGGAATCTTTCTCTCATGCGGCCCCCAGATACCGGATCGAATCATCGCGTCCCATCAGGTAGAGCAGCACCCGCAACGCTTCACCGCGCGGGGTTTTCAATTCCGCGTCCTGTGACACGATCAGGCGCGCATCATCCCGCGCCACCTCCAGCAAGCCCTGATGAACGGCCAGATCGGCAAGCCGCATCTGCGGAACGCCCGCCTGTTTGATCCCCAGCAGATCCCCGGCGCCGCGCAGTTTCAGGTCTTCTTCGGCAATGCGAAACCCGTCCTCGGTTTCCCGCAATACGGCCAGCCGCGCACTGGCGTTTTCACCCAACGGCCCTTGATACAGCAGGACGCAGCTCGATTCGCCGCTACCCCGCCCGACCCGCCCGCGAAGCTGATGCAACTGGGCCAGCCCGAACCGCTCGGCATGCTCGATCACCATGATGGTGGCTTCCGGCACATCGACACCGACCTCGACGACCGTGGTTGCCACCAGAACCTGACAGTCTCCGGCCTTAAAGGCCGCCATCGCGGCATCCTTTTCTGCAGGCTTCAGCTTACCATGGGTCAGCGCGACAACATCGTCGCCAAAGGCCCGGCGCAGGGCGCGGGCACGGTCTTCGGCGGCGGCCAGATCAATCGTGTCTGATTCTTCGACTAGCGGGCAAATCCAATATGCCCGCGCACCCTTGGCAATCGCAGCGCGCAGACTTTCGACGACCTGATCATAGCGCGCCAGCGAGACCATCCGCGTTTCAATCGGTTTGCGCCCGGGCGGCTTTTCGTCCAGCACCGAAATGTCCATGTCGCCATAGCTGGCCAAGGCAAGCGTGCGCGGAATTGGGGTCGCACTCATCACAAGAATATCCGCGCCCGCGCCTTTCTCGGCCAACTCGTTGCGCTGGTTGACGCCAAAACGATGCTGCTCGTCAACGACTGCAAGGCGCAGGTCATCAAACACGACATCCGATTGAAACAATGCATGCGTGCCGACGACAATGCTGACCGACCCGTCACTGATACCGCTCAGAATTTCGTCGCGCGCTGCGCCCTTGTTGCGTCCGGTCAACAGCGTCATGCGGATACCGGCGACCTCGCACAGCGATTCCAACCCTGCGAGGTGCTGGCGGGCCAGTATTTCCGTCGGAGCCATCAGCGCGGCTTGTCCTCCGGCTTCGACGGCATTCAGCATCGCAAAAAACGCCACCAGCGTTTTACCCGCCCCGACATCGCCCTGCAGCAACCGCAGCATCCGCTGGTTCTCGGCCATGTTCGCGTCAATCTCGGCCATCGCGCGCTTTTGCGCACCGGTCAGATCGAACGGCAGAGCCGCCTCGACCCGGCGGCGAAGCCCGCCATCCCCCTTTGTGATCCGCCCTTTCGCCCGCCGGCGACGGGCGCGCACCAGGGCCAGCGCGAGTTGATGCGACAGCAATTCGTCGTAGGCCAGCCGCTGCCTCGCCGGCGCATCCGCCTCGATATCCTGTGCGCTTTCGGGTGCGTGCAATGCCTGTATTGCATCGGTCCACGCGGGCCATTCGCGTTTCGACAGCCAGGCTGCATCCTGCCATTCGGGCAGCGCAGGGGCCATGGCGACGGCTGACCGGACTGCCTTGGCAATCGCTTTTTGGTTCAGGCCCGCCGTGGCGGGATAGACCGGCTCGAACCCGTCCGGCGGATCGCCCTCCGCGGGATCAACGATCATATCTGGATGGGGCATTTGCGCGATGCCGTCATAGAATTCGATCTTGCCGCTGACGATCCGTTCTTCGCCCTCGGGTAAGGTACGGGTCAGGTATTCGGGATGCGCGTGAAAGAACACCAGCATAAATTCCAGCGTCCCGTCATTCACCGTAATCCGATAAGGCGCGCCGCGCCGTCCGGGGTGGTTATGACGGCCAATCGTAACGCGGACTGTGATCACGCCGCCCTCGACTGCGCCTTGCACAGTTTCTCGCAACCGCCGGTCGATCACGCCGGACGGAGCCAGAAACAGGGCGTCAACGACACGCGACACGCCCAGCTTTTCATACAGCGGCGCGGTTTTCGGTCCGACGCCTTCCAGCTTTGTCGGTTCGGCAAACAGAGGGAAAAGAATTTCGGGGCGCATGACCTCTCATTACAGCCCGACTGCCTGACTGCAAAGCCTGCGCTCCGTTATCTTCCAGTTTACCGTCGGTGTTCCGCGTTGGAACAAGGGTTAACAGCCGGGGTTAAGATGCAAGAACAGCGCGCGGGTCCGGCGCGGATCTTCCAGCGTCGAAGAAATGCCGCCCACATCATAGGTATGACAGCGCACGGTCCCCTCGGGCAGCAAGGCATCGCTGACCTGCTTGATGCGCTTACCCATTTCAACGCCGGACAGCGTCCGCTCGGCACGGCCAAACTCAGCGCCAAGTAGAGCAAACGGGTCCGACCAGCCGCGGCTCGGCTCGACCATATGCGACGGCAAATGCATCACAACACGGCTCGGAAGGCCATTTTCTTCAACAATTTCAATCCGTTTGGGATCAGCCTCGGGAAACGCCTCGAAAACGATCTTGGCCAGCGGTCCCTCGGGGCCGGTATCCACGGTTTTCGTCGACAGTTCCAGGATCACGAACACCGCAACAGCGATGCAGGCAAAGGCGGCATAGCTGCCGAACCGGCGGTTCTGGACACTGACCCCCCGGCGTTTCCAGCGGTTTTCACGGCGCATGCTGCGCGGTTTGGCCGGACGCGCACTTTTGACACTGCGCTTTTTCGGCGCGGGTGCTGGTGCGGCTTCCGGTGCTGGCTCGACGTCAGGGACTGTTAAGGTTGTATTCATACCGTCGCCATCGCAAGGGCCGTGCCGTAATTCGTTCATCCCCCGATTAACGCCTCCCAGTCCGCTTCGGTCAGGATGGTCACGCCCAGCTCTTCGGCTTTTTTAAGCTTTGATCCCGCCTTTTCGCCCGCCAGCAGATAATCCGTCTTGGCCGAGACCGATCCGCTGACCTTGGCCCCGGCCGCCTCGGCCCGTGCCTTGGCCTCGGAACGGCTCATCCGTTCCAGCGTGCCGGTGATCACCAGCGTTTTACCGGCCAGCGCGCCCTCCTGTGCGGCGGGTTCCGCGTCCTCGACACGAACATGCGACAGCAGAGCATTTAAGCTCGCTCGATTTCGGTGCTCCCGCATAAAATGAAGCAAAGAAAGGGTGGCTGTCGTACCGCCACCATCAAAAGGAAGGACGTTTCCGAGCAATTTTTCATCTTCTAGAACACAAGCCCAAAGGCGGGCTGAAACGTCTCTCCAGCGTGAGAGAACTTCACGCGACAATTCATCGCCAAATGCAGGAAAAATATGGTCATTAGAATAAAAAGCGGTCTCCCAATACGCCTTAATCGATTCAATTTTTCTTCTTGCAGTCTCTAAAAACTCGACTTCGTCTTTGAATTCTTTACGGGCCCGTTCAAGTTTGTCGGGATAGTTTGAAGAGGGCTTAAAGACGCCCTCAAAAAATTTTCGAGCCGAGTTTTGAGAATCTAAATTCGGGTCTGATGAACTGAGCTCATACAAGTTCCTGCGGAGAATTTGACCGCCAACTCCCGGAAATTCAAAAATCTCGCTCCAGCAATTTAATTCGTAGGAATTGATCTGGTAAAGAGTCGCCCTTACAATCCACGGGTCAAACTTGCTTGCATCGACATGAAATTTTGAAGCATTTTTGATCCACCGACTTTCCAACGCCTCGATTGCATCAGATATCGCCTTCTCAAAATTTGAAAAGCTACCAAAGTGATTTGCAATCGAGCGCGCAAGTTCTTCACCCACATGCCGAATCCCCAGCGCAAACAAAAACCGATCCAGCGGCAAAACCCGCCGCTCATCAATCGCCCGGAACAGCTTTTCTGCTGATTTTGCGCCCCAGCCCTCTTTGTTCTTGAGCGCTTGCAGGGCATCGCCGCCGAAGCGCTGCTCCAGCGTGTAAATATCTGCGGCCTGCTTGATCCAGCCATCGCTCCAAAACGCTTCCGCCTGTTTCGCGCCCAGCCCGTCAATATCTGCGGCATTCCGAGATACGAAATGCTTGAGCCGCTCCACCGCCTGAGCCGGACAAATAAGCCCGCCGACACAGCGGCGCACGGCCTCGCCCTCTTCGCGCACCGCATCGGACCCGCATTCAGGGCACTCTTCAGGAAACACAAACGGCTTCGAAGTCTCGGGACGCTTGGACAGATCGACATCGACGACCTTTGGAATCACATCCCCAGCGCGATAGACCTGCACAGTATCTCCGGCGCGCAGGTCGCGGCCTTCTCGAATCGGCTCGCCGTTGCCGCCGATTCCCTTGATGTAATCCTCGTTATGCAGCGTCGCATTCGACACCACCACGCCGCCGACCGTCACCGGACGCAGCTTGGCCACGGGCGTCAGCGACCCCGTGCGCCCGACCTGAATATCAATGTCTTCCAGCACAGTCGTTGCGACTTCGGCGGCAAATTTATGCGCAATCGCCCAGCGCGGCTCTCGCGAACGAAACCCAAGCCGCCCTTGCAAATCCAGCCCATCGACCTTGTAGACGACGCCGTCAATGTCATAGCCCAACCCGGCGCGATCCGCCTCCAGCCTCGCGTGATAGGCCATCATGTCGGCAACCGACTCGCAGCGTTCCATACGCGCGTTCACCGTCAGCCCCCAGCGCCCCATGGTCTCGATCATCTCAAACTGAGTTTGCGCCGGAATGGCGTTCGCCTCGCCCCAGCCATAGGCAAAAAAGCGCAGCGGCCTTGTTTTGGTGATCTCAGAATCCAGTTGTCGCAGCGATCCGGCGGCGGCATTGCGCGGGTTGGCAAAGACCCGCCCCGACTCGGCCATGCGCGTGTTCAGCGCGGCAAAATCTTCGTGGGACATATACACTTCGCCGCGCGCCTCAAACACGTCCGGCACATCATCGCCCGTCAACTCAGCCGGAATATCTCCGATGGTGCGCGCATTCTCGGTGACATTCTCGCCCGTGCGGCCATCACCCCGCGTCGCCGCCTGCACCAACTTGCCGCGTTCATAGCGCAGCGACAGCGCCAG
>CALGNW010000139.1 GCA_937958345.1 uncultured Neomegalonema sp.
GCCCGCAACAGCGCAGAGCCTAATGCCCCGCCGACAGGATCAAAGATCACGTCCGCGCCGTGCCCGTTGGTTAAAGCGAGAATTTCATCGCGCAGGGCCGGGGTGCTCAGGTCGAAATTTTCCGGGTCGAGGGTGATCGCCGCGCCTTTTTCTTTCGCAGCGTCTCTTTTCGCATCGCCTCGGGCGACGGCAATGACTTTTGCCCCCATCAGGGCGCCAAGCTCAACGGCGGTCAGTCCGACCCCGCCGCCTGCCCCCGCCACAATCAGGATATCGTCGGCCTGCAAACGCCCGCGATGGTTCAGCGCAAGTTCTGCGGATCCATAGGCTATCGGAATTGCGGCAACGGCTGCGTCCGATACGCCCTCGGGCGCTCGGGCGCACGCTCCGGCGTCTACGACGGCGTATTCGGCCAATCCGCCATGACCGCAATAGGCGGCTACTCTGGTTCCGCACAGGGCCGAATCGACCCCCTCACCCACGGCCTCGATCACGCCGCAGATTTCCGCACCGGGCGCGAAGGGCAGGGCGGGCGTCTGCTGATACGTTCCCCGCGCCATCAGCAAATCCGCAAAATTCAGCCCGCATGCCTTGACCTCTATCCGCACAGTTCCGGCGCGAAGTGCGGGAATAGCGACGTTCTGCAAGGTCAGCCCGCTAAGACCGCTATATTCTTCGGCAATTAACGCTCTCATTTAATGCAAATTCTCCGACACACACGTTACGAACCGGTCGTTTACTCTTTCGCTGTACGCTAGAGCAATCATGTTACCGGACGCAACGCGCGTCACGACGGAGTATCTATGTCTGGGGCCAGATACCGCAGAGCTACGAAGAACCATTCGGTTCGAGTCGATCACACTGACGGCAGTGTGACGATCGGCTTTGTCCCTGTGCCTATGGGAATGGATTTCGTGGGTGCAATGATGCAGGCGCAGCATTTCATGCACTTTGAAACAGATAGCGGCGAACAAACGCTGATGAACGTCGCCTCTATCAAGCGCATTACCAGCACCGAACCGGAATCAGGCGAGTCAAAAGAAGCTGAACAAAGTGCTGCCGAGGCGGCGCGTGCTAAACGCCAGGCTGAAAACGCCAGGAAACGCGATGAAGAAGAACAGGCGGCACGCGAGAGCGAGGCCGACGCAAGGGCAAAGGCGACCGAAAAAAGTTATCGGACAGCAGAAGAATACGATTCCTTGGAACTGCTCGGCTTGAAGGCGACCGCAACGAAAGAAGAGATTGGTTCGGCATACCGCAAGCTGGTGAAGCTGTACCATCCCGACCGTCTGCGCGGTCTTGGCGTTTCTCCGAAAAAGATCGAATTCGCCGCCGAGCGTCTTGCGGAAATCAACAACGCCTATCGCATTCTGATGGCCGCTGCGAAGGCGGCTTAACGGGCCGATGCAACGCGCCGTATCGCGTCTATCACCGCACGCTCGGCAACATGATGTGCCATGTGCCCGACCCCCGGTAATTCGGTAATCCGTGCCGACGGCAAGGCCGCCTTAAACCGCCTTGCATGCGCATCGATTGGCACGATTTTATCCGCCGTTCCATGCACCAGTTCGACGGGAACGCGCATTGCCGGATAACGCGCTGACAGCCCCTCCAAAGCGTCATTCACATTCGTAATGTCCTGACCGTTCGCGCGAAAGCTGGCGGGCCGTGATGCCAGCTCCGCCCCGATATACTCTGCATAACCCGCCGGAGGCGTTTGGGGTTTAAAGACCCATTCAACCGCGCCGCTTGCGCCGGAATTAAGGGCGCGGCGACGGACCAGCGCGTTGATCGGCGGCCCGAAGACCGACGTCGCGGCCGCGGCATGATAAGCATTATCACCTGCGGGCCAGGGATAGGTTACTCCGGCGACGATCACCGCTCCGCGAACCGTATCGGGCGCATCAACGGCCCAGGCGGTTGCAACCGCGCCGCCAAAGCTGTGGCCGACGACAACCGGCCTTGTGATGCCCAACACCCGCATTCCTGCGCGCAAGACACTCGCCTGCGCCGAAGGCGTATAGCTTTCGCCGCCTGACCGGCCCGAGTATCCCAACCCGGGCCTGTCTACGGCAATCGCGGTAAAGCCCTGCGCGGCCAGCGCGTCGCTCATGGAAAAGGTGAAATCGCGAAAATTCCCCGATGCTCCGTGGATCAGAACGACGGGCGGGCCGGACCCGCGAATGTCATAATGAAGTTTGAGCACCTCGCCCGAGTTCGGGTCACGCACATCGACGAATTGCCCGAGTGGGGGATATTTCGCCTCTACTGCCGCGTTAAATTGCGAGGCGGGTGTCGAGCACGCAAACAAAGACACAGCCGCGAGGATACCAAAACCGGCCATTCGAAGTGACACCTGCATGATCGCTGTTCTCCCTGTTCGGGGTCACAAACTAGGGTCGATGTCGCGGCCTTCAACTTCAACCGGCGGCTTGCGCGATTTCATCCTTTGTGCGACGCCATATTAGAAAGTGCTTCACGCATAACCACACAATTTGAATGTAAAAGGGGATCGATATGAGCGACGTAAATTCTTTGGGTTTTGAAACTCGGATGATCCATGCGGGCGCAGCCCCTGATCCTGCGACCGGCGCGCGGCAGACACCGATCTACCAGACGACGTCATTTGTCTTTCAGGATGCGGCCCACGCCGCCCGATTGTTCAGCCTGCAAGAGGTCGGCTACATCTATTCCCGCCTGACCAACCCGACCGTCGCCGCATTGCAGGATCGCTGCGCCTCGCTCGAGGGCGGCGTCGGTGCGGTTGCAACGTCATCCGGTCATGCCGCGCAGATTTTGGCGCTGTTCCCGCTGATGAGTCCGGGCAAAAACATCGTCGCGGCGAACAAGCTTTATGGCGGATCAATCAACCAGTTCACGAACGCCTTCAAACGGTTCGGCTGGGAAGTAAAGTTTGTCGATACCGATGACCTGAAAGCTGTCAAGGCGGCTATCGACGATGACACCCGCGCCCTGTTTTGCGAAAGTCTCGCTAACCCCGGCGGCGTTGTCACCGACATCGCCGGCTGGGCGGGCGCCGCAAGCGATGCCGGCGTGCCCCTGATTGTCGATAACACGATGGCCACGGCGGCGCTTTGCCGGCCAATCGAACATGGCGCGACAATCGTCGTGAATTCGACGACCAAGTTTCTCAGCGGTAACGGTACGTCAATCGGTGGCATGGTCATCGACAGCGGCAACTTTGACTGGAGCGCGAGCGACAAGTTCCCGTCGCTCTCCCAGCCTGCCCCCGAATATAACGGTATCAAATTCCACGAGGCGCTCGGGCCGATGGCCTTCACGTTCTTCGGTATTGCGGTCGGGTTGCGTGACCTCGGCGCTGCGCAAACCCCGCAGAACGCCTTCTACACGATGCTCGGAATGGAAACCCTTTCACTGCGGATGCAGCGCCACTCGGAGAACGCGATGGCTGTTGCGAAACACCTCGAGGGTCATGCCGCCGTCGATTACGTGTCCTATGCGGGACTGCCTTCCTCGCCCTACAATGCGGCGTCGAAGAAATACCTGCCTGAGGGCGCCGGAGCCGTGTTTACCGTCGGACTGAAGGGCGGTTATGACGCCGGGGTTGGCCTTGTTGATAACCTCAAACTTTTCTCGCACCTCGCCAATATCGGCGACTCGCGGTCGCTGATTATCCATTCGGCATCCACGACTCACAGCCAGTTGTCGGACGCCGAGAAAACCGCCGCAGGTGCGGGACCGGAAGTCGTGCGCCTGTCCATCGGCCTGGAAAACGTCGAAGATCTGATCGCGGACCTCGATCAGGCGCTGGCCGCATCAGCCTGATCGACGCAACAGAGTCGACGGGTACGCCTTTCTCCGGCGGCCCCGTCGCACTCTCGTCTGCCGCAAACGCGAGATGCAAGTTGACGCTTGTCCAAAGGATATAACTTCGATGAAAGCTCTGGTTTACACGGGCGTAGGCGCGCTCGAATACCGTGATGTCGACCAACCGCAGGCCACAGAGGGCCACAGCCTGATTAAGGTCGAGGCGGTCGGGATATGCGGTTCGGATATGCACGCCTATCACGGTGCTGATCCAAGACGTCAGCCACCCCTGATCCTCGGCCACGAGGCATGCGGCATCGCGCATTCAGGCCGGTACGAGGGCCAGCGCGTTACGGTCAATCCGATGACGACATGCGGAACTTGCCGCTATTGCATCGAAGGGCGTGACAACATCTGCCCGGACAGAAAACTACTGTCGATCCCCCCGAACGAGGGCGCGTTTGCCGAATATCTTGTTATTCCCGACGCCAACCTCGTCGCTGTACCGGAGGGGATTGACCCCGGCCACGCGGCGCTGACCGAACCTCTCGCGTGCGGGTGGCATGCAATCCGTTTGGGTGCGGAACGGCTGACTCAGCCGCTATCGACCGCGCGCGTGGTTGTCATCGGCGGCGGAGCCATAGGCGTCGGCGCAGCTCTGTGCGCACTTGATCACGGAGCGAAAGATATCTGGATTGCCGAGCCCAGCGCCTCACGGCGCGACACCGCCGCGAAAGCCGGCCCGTTCCGCACCTACGATCCGGGCGAGGGCGGCCCCGAGGAATCGAGCGCCGATCTGGTAATCGATGCCTACGGCTCGGCGGCTTCGCGTGCCGACTCGACAGTTCTGGCCGCACCGGGTGCCGTCATCGCTCATATCGGCCTCGCAGGGGGTGATGCGGGTCTTGATACGCGCAAGATGACGCTGCAGGAAATCACGTTTATCGGGACGTACACCTACACGATGGCGGATTTCCACGCGACGGCTCATGCTATTTTTGCCGGACGGATGGGTGACTTCAGTTGGATCGAGAAACGCCCGCTCGCCGACGGGGCGCAGGCGTTTACCGATCTTGATGCCGCGCAGGTCGGTGCGGCGAAGATTGTTCTGACGACCTGAGCGGGCGGTCCCTGCTCGCGGCGCTTGAGGCGAAGGAGAAGGGCGGATACACAGCGGAAATGACCTATACCGTCGCCGCCCTTTATCACTTCACGCATTTCCCCCGGCCTGACGCACTGCGTCCTGCACTGCTTGGCTTGTGCGAGGCCGAGGGCGTGCGAGGGACGCTGCTGCTGGCGACCGAGGGCGTTAACGGAACCATTGCGGGAACCGACGCGGCGATTGCCAAAGTCATCGCGTATCTGCGCACCTTACCGGGGTGCGAGGCGTTGGAATGGAAGCGATCCGAGGCGGCTGAAATACCCTTCCGCCGAATGAAAGTTCGCCTCAAGGCCGAGATTGTGACCATGGGTCAGCCAAACACAAACCCGAAGGCCCGCGTCGGAACCTATGTTGATCCCGAGGATTGGAACGCTCTGATTGCGCGGGACGACGTTGCCGTCATTGATACCCGCAACACCTATGAAACAATGATCGGCAGCTTCGAGGGCGCGCTTGATCCGCGCACCGAGACGTTTCGTGAGTTTCCCGACTGGTGGCGCGCGAACGCGGCGAAGTTCGAGGGCAAGCAGATCGCAATGTTCTGTACCGGCGGTATCCGCTGCGAAAAGGCAACCAGCTGGCTGATCGACGAGGGCGTCGAAGGCGTTCACCATCTCAAGGGCGGCATCCTCAAATATCTGGAAACTGTTCCCGAGAATGACAGCCGCTGGAACGGCGAATGTTATGTCTTCGACAAGCGCGTTTCGGTAGCCCACGGCCTGACACAGGGAACGCACTCCGCCTGCGCCGCCTGCGGGCGGCCTGTCTCGGCTCAGGACGAAATGTCACCGGATTTCCGCAAGGGAGTCAGCTGCCCGGCCTGTATTGACGAGTATTCGGACGCAGACCGCAAACGGTTCGCTCAACGGCAAATGCAGTTTGATAATTCCGGCGAAGGCTGACCGCCGGGCCGTTATCTCCAGCCTGCCGTTAAGAACCATGCGATTCCGACGAACAGCAGCATGACGATCCACGCGACCCATAGCGTCGTCATAGCGTCACGAATATCAACCTCCGCAAGGTCGTGCCGTCCCTCGTTGTTCAGAAACGGGTCGTCGGTCGTTACGCCGTCATAGACTCTCGGTCCTGCAATCGCGATCCCCAACGTCGCGGCCATTGCGCTTTCGGGCCACCCTGCGTTTGGCGATTTGTGTTTGCCCGCATCGCGCCACATCACCTTCAGCGCCTTTCGCCTTCCGCCGATCATACAAATCAGTAGACCGCTGAGACGGGCAGGGATCAGGTTCATCAGATCGTCGAGTCGCGCGGCAGCCCATCCGAAACGGGCGTATCGTTCATTGCGATGGCCGATCATTGAATCCGCCGTGTTGATCATTTTGCAAGCGACGATACCGGGCAGCCCCGCCACGAGAAACCAAAACGCCGGAGCGACAACGCCATCCGACCAGTTTTCGGCGGCACTTTCAACAGCGGCCCGAACAACGCCATTTTCATCCAGCGTTTCAGGATCACGCCCGACAATCATGGCAACGCGCGCACGTCCTTCTGCCAATGAAACTTGCATCCCCTCGGCAACCGCATTGACATGTTGGGACAGGCTGCGCTGCGCCAACAGAATTGCAGCGCCCAGCACCTCGAAAACACCATGAAAGCCCGACCAGCTGAGAGGCAATGAAATCGCCAGCGACACCAAAAGCAGCAAGGCGACGGCGGCAACACCTTTCAGATAACGCCAGCCGCCATAGTTCAACAGCGTTTCCGACCGGTCGACCGCTCGTCCCATCAGCACCGCCGGATGAGGCACACGCCGCCACAGCCAGTCCGGCTCGCCGAATATTGCATCGAGTATAAGAGCCATCGCAAGCATGACCCTGATCCAACACGCCAACCGGCGCGGGTCAATATCAGAACGCTTTAATTCTCGCGGAGGAATTGCAGAACCGGTGAAAGGGAAACGTCAGGCGCTTCTTCCATAGGCAAGTGCCCGATAGCCGGCAATGTTACAAGACGCGCATCGGGCAGGGCGTCGAGATAATCTTGAGCATTCGCCACCGGAATCATCGCGTCATCCTGTCCCCACAACAACAGCACAGGCGCACTGATGGTTCTCAGTCGGGGTATCGGGTCTGTAAGAACA
>CALGNW010000140.1 GCA_937958345.1 uncultured Neomegalonema sp.
GAAGGCTTGATCTTCAAGGCATGTCTCAATGCCCGCCTGCAACGCGACGCGCAAAATATCGGCTGTGCCGGGGTCGGGCGCGGGCTGCATCTGTGAGACGAGATATTCCGCACCGCCCTTTGCCAGATTTTGCTCGGTCGCCAAGCTCGACAAGCGGGCGGGCTCGATGAGGCAGGTTTGCTTGTCACCGAGGAGCATGGCCGCATCCTTCAAGGCGTCTTCGGTGAACGCCCCCGACTTGCGCAGATTTGCGACGGCGCGTTTCATGGCGCGGTCACGGGTCCGGTCGTCGCAAGACGCCCACATGCCAACGCCGATCGACGTGAGACCGCCAAGCGCCGATGCGGCAAGCTGCCCGCCCGATGGATCGTCGAATGCGAGGGCTACCGCTCCGATAGAAAGGTCGCAACACTTGCTGACAAGATCACTGATCACACTCACGCTGCACACTCCCTTTAAGAGAGAGATAGTGATCAGCACACGTTAGGTAAAGGGGATAAACCCCTCTCACCGGCCCTCCCCTGACGGGGAGGGGGAAATCGGGGCGGGTCCGGCGGGATGGTCGCCGGGCCGGATGAAGACCTTAGCTTGACAGAACACGCGCGCGCGCGGCGTCGTATTCCCGTTTCAGGCGGGCGACAACATCCGCCGTCGGCGCGATGGCGTCGATTGCGCCGACACCCTGACCGGCTCCCCAAATCTCTTTCCAGCTTTTCGGTTTGTTTGCGGTATCGGAAAAATTCATCGCCTTCGGGTCGCTTTCGGGCAAATTATCGGGGTCCATACCCTGCGCAATCACCGACCCCTTCAGGTAGTTGCCGTGAATGCCGGTAAACAGATTTGAATAAACAATGTCGTCCGCCCCGCTGTCGACGATCATCTGTTTATACCCCTGCACAGCATTGGCCTCGTCCGTCGGGATAAAGGCCGAGCCGAGATAGGCAAGGTCCGCCCCCATGGCTTGCGCGGCGAGAATGGCGTCGCCTGTGGCGATTGAACCCGACAGCAAAAGCGGGCCGTCAAACCATTTGCGGATTTCCTGAATCAGCGCAAAGGGTGACCACGATCCGGCATGGCCGCCCGCACCTGCGGCGACGGCAATCAGCCCGTCGGCTCCCTTTTCGATCGCCTTGCGGGCAAAGCGGTCGTTGATGATATCGTGCAGGGTGATGCCGCCGCAATCATGGGCGGCCTCGTTCACTTCGACCCGCGCGCCGAGCGACGTAATCCAGACCGGTACATTCCATTTGTGGCAAATCTCGATGTCACGTTCGAGGCGATTGTTCGAGCGGTGGACGATCTGGTTCACGGCATAGGGTGCAGCGGGTGCATCGGGATTCGCCTGATTGTAACGGTCCAGTTCCTCGGTGATCTGTTTCAGCCACGCCTCTAGCAGCGGCGGTTCTCCCTCGGCCTCGCGCGCGTTCAGCGCCGGAAACGACCCGACGATGCCCGCCTTGCACTGGGCAATGACAAGATCGGGATTCGAGATGATGAACAGCGGTGCGCCGACCGCAGGCAGGCGCAACGTATCAAAGACAGCGGGGAGGGTCATAGGGATGCTCGTTAGCTGGGTGTATGAATGGGCAGGTTAAGTGCCTCGCGGCGCGAAAGCCATTGCGTCGGACGATAGCGGTCCTCGCCCGTGATGCCCTGAAGGGCCTCGAGAATAGTTGCGCAATTTGATGTGCCGATATGCTCGACCAACTCCAGCGGACCGCGGGGATAGTTCAGGCCCAGCCGCATGGCCGTGTCGATATCCTGCGGCGATGCGAGGCCGATCTCGGCCATATAACATCCCAGATTGGCAACCATTGCCGCGATGCGCTGGCCGACAAAACCGGGACTGTCCCTGATTGCCGTCACCTTCCGGCCCGTGGCGGCGAAGGTCGCAGCGACGCGGTCGCGCGTGGCGGCATCCGCGCCGGGGGCGGTCATCAGTGTAATGCGCCTGGTCCGGTCGCCGATCAGATCAACGCAGACAAGGCGGCGGGGATCGCTTTCCGTGTCAAGCGCCGTGCCCGTCGCGTCCAACCCAACCGGTGCGGCGAGGATGGGACAGGTTCCGTCGTCTTGAATAATGTCGACACCAAGCTCGTTGCAGAATGCACTTAAGGCGTCATCACCTGCGGCCAGCGCAACGGGACCGGGTTCGGCGGATGCTGCTTCATGGTCAGGCGAGGGCACGCCAACCGGCTTTCCGCCCTCGTAGTCATACCAGCCCGCATTTGTTTTGCGGCCCAGCCGACCGGCATGGAACATCGCCCAGTGGTTCGGGGCGGTCTTAAAGCGCGGGTCGTGCAGATAACCTTCGTAGACAATCGTGCTGACGGGCAAATTGACGTCGATGCCGGTAAGGTCGAGCAGTTCGAACGGTCCCATTTTAAAGCCATGGCAATCGCGCATGATCGCGTCGATCTGGCTGGGGCTGGCAACTTGTTCATGGGCAATGCGCAGCGCCTCGGTCGTATAGGCCCGCCCGCCCATGTTGACGAGAAAGCCGGGGCTGTCGGTGACGGTGACGGGTGTGCGCGTCATCCGTTTCCCCAGCGCCGTCAGGGTCGCAATCGTTTCCTCGCTGGTTTCGGCGGCCCGAATAACCTCGACAAGGCGCATCAGCGGAACGGGATTGAAAAAATGCAGCCCTGCGACGCGGTTTTTGTGCGTGCAGGCTTGGGCGATTGACGAGATCGGAATCGAAGAGGTGTTCGAGGCGAGGATGCACCCGGCGGAAACCACCTTTTCCAGATCCGAGAAAACGGCTCTCTTAACGTCGATTTTCTCGACAATCGCTTCGACCACGGCGTCGCAATGCGCGAACGCCTCCAGCGACCCGGCGATTTGAACACGGGATATCGCCATCTGAGCGTCCGCGCCGGACATTTTGCCCTTTTCGACCAGACGATGAAACCGTGACGAAACCGCTTGCTTTGCTGTCCCGGCGGCCTCGGCTGACAGATCGAACAGAATTGCCGTGATACCGCCAGCGGCGGCGACTTGGGCGATCCCCTGTCCCATCGCGCCTGCGCCGACAATGCCGAGAATGTAGTCGGGTGCAGATGCCGATTTCATGGTTCTTCCCCGACTTTCTTTTCGCTCGCACGGCGTTAGCATATCACGGACGCAAGAGAACAGCACTTCGGTATGGATCAGAGAACGGAAAAGAGGTTCGGTATGGCGAATGACGGATTGGTATTGAGTGAAATCCGCGCGGATGGCGTGGCCGTCGTGCGTCTGAATCGGCCCGAGGCGCTGAATGCGCTGAATATGGCAATCCGCGAGGAACTGGCACACACTTTTGCGGCGATGCACGACAACCCCGATGTGCGCTGTATCGTGCTGACCGGCAATGAAAAAGCATTCGCGGCAGGCGCCGATCTGAAAGAGTTCGTCAAAGAGGGCGCGGTCGGCATCATGCGCCGCCGCTCGGAACGACACTGGAACACGGTTGCGGCGACGCCTCAGCCTGTGATTGCGGCGATCAACGGTTATGCGATGGGGGGCGGTCTGGAACTCGCCATGGCCTGCGATCTGATCGTTATCGGCGAGGGCGCGCAGGTCGGTCAGCCGGAAATCAAGGTCGGGATCATGCCCGGTGCAGGAGGAACTCAACGTCTGACCCGCGCGGTCGGAAAATATAACGCGATGAAAATGTGCCTGACAGGGAAACCGATTTCGGGGGTCGAGGCGCATGCGATGGGCCTCGCCAGTGAACTTGTCCCCGACGCCGAGGTTCTGGATGCCGCGATAAAGCTTGCCGTGACCATCGCGCGCATGCCGCCGCTGGCCGCTCAGATGATCAAGGAAAGCATCATTCAGGGCGCGAGTGCGCCTCTCGATGCGGCAATGGCGCTAGAGCGACGATCGTTCCAGATGCTTTTTGCGACCGAAGATAAAACCGAGGGCATGACGGCTTTTATCGAAAAACGGCGGGCCGACTTTTCCGGCGAATAGCGCGGCGCGGGAAAGAGGATTCAGGCCCGATCGACCGGACGCTTCGCATCACCAAGCCATGTCGTCAGCACTTCGGCGGATCGTTCCATCCGGGTTGAGACGGCCAGCCGCAAGTGTTCGCGCACATCATCGGGTTCGATGCTCTGCATCCCGGAACCTTCAAAATCCGGGATGTCGTCCATATCCGCGACCGCAAAACCGAAATCACCGAAACCCTCTTCCTCATCGTTGGCAATCGCGACCGGCGCCGGCGTGGCCGCCCGCAAAATCGGGCGCAGGACAAAAACGCCGAGGATGATCACGGCAAAGGCAAGAACGCCAAACTGAATGATCTGCATTTTATGAAGGTCAAAGAACCCTGGCGGCGTAAGCGTGGAGGCCGTCTCCGTCTGCGGGTTTGCCGATGAGATAAGGCTGATGGATTCGACCGTAACCCGGTCGCCGCGTTCTGCGTCAAACCCAATCGCCGATTTCACCAGCTTTTCAATTTTTGCGAGGTCTTTGCCCGACCGTTCGGTTTCAGTGACAACCCCGTTCGCATCAACGCTGCGCACAACATCAATCAGCACAGCCGCTGTGATACGGCGGACCGCTCCGGCATTGCGGGTGATTTCCTCCAGCGTTTCGGTGTAGGCGAAATGGTCATTTGATCTGATTTCGTTGCGCTCGGATTCGGGACCGCTATTGGCATCGGCTTCGCCTCCGCCCGATGAATCGCGCGCCTGATTCACTTCGACGCTGTCTGATCGCGTCAACGTTTTACTCTCGGGATCAATGATCCGCCGCGCACTGGTTTCCGACGATCTTTTTCGTTCGATGTTTACGGCAACTTTGACGGTTTCACTGCCGACAATCGGTTGCAGGATGTTCTCGATTGATCTTTTCAGGGCCTCTGCGCGGTCATCACCTGACATTCCCGATGCGGCTTGCCCGCCCGGAACAGGCGTAAAAATCTGCCTGCCCTCCCCATTGAAAACCGCAACAGACTCTGCACGCAACCGGGGTGCGGAAAGAGCAATCAGAGTGCGTGCGGTCAGGGATGCGCTGTCCGGAATCTTCTCTCCGCTCAGCGTTGTCAGGCCGACAGACGCGAGGGTATAGCGTCGCCCGGCTTTGGCCGGACTGATGCTGACGCGGGCCTCGCGGATGTCCGGCATAGCCAGCAGCGTTCGCGCAAGCTCTTGTTCTTTCGCGCGCCAGTAAGAGGGCGGATCAGCCGCGAGCGCCCCGGCATTGAGCAAAACCTCGTATCCCCGCTGACCGCTCTGCGGAGGTCTGCTTGCGGCGACACCGATCCGAATGAGATCGCGGCGCGTCGGGTCGACAAATATCCCGCCCGCCTGCAGGTTATAACCCTCACCTCTCCGCTCCAATCGGGCGGTAATCTCACCGGTTGTCCGATCATCAAGGCCACCGAATAACAGAGCATATGACGGGGCCTTGATGAGCGTTGTCATCAGGGCAATCAGACCGATGACAGCAGCCAGAGTGGCGAGAACAATGACTTGCTTCAGCGCAGATAAAAGCAGCCATCGTTGGGCAAGATTGTTCATGGATACCGCTTGTCGCTGAATATTTCGGGTCGTGGATGAGCAAATGAATGCACAATCCGGTATTAATTTCCGACTTACGATGATGATGGCGTAAAATAAATCATGTTATTATTTTAATGTAAGTTGTAATAATTGTATAAAATTGGAAGTTGTAAATGTAGATATGAAATAAATATCATATGTAAGAGAGTATTTTCCACGCTGAAGTTTGATTATAAATAGCAGCGGTCTTTTCAGGAAGATCAACGCAAAGCGGAAGCCATCGGGGCGTTGCGCGTCGGCCTGTTGCCCGCCCCGTCCCCTCTCGACGATGCTTCGCATCGCCTGCCGGGCAATGGATGGGTTGTCGAACGATCCTTCGCATGGTTCGAGCGCAACCGCAGGCTCGTCAAAGATTGCGAACGACGCATCGAAACAGCACGGGCTTGCCTCTAAATAGCATCCGTCAACATGCGCATCCGCAGATGTGCAACTTGTAGTAATTCCTGATACCTATCACGGACGGACTCTTAGGAGATGGAGGCGACGACCGGAATCGAACCGGTGTTCACGGATTTGCAATCCGCTGCGTAACCACTCCGCCACGTCGCCGAACCGTTGCAGTGTCTAGGTTTTGTAAAAGTGTCGGTCAAGGGGTTATCACTCCTGTTATCAGTTTTTCGTTCTGTGCTTGTTCGGTTCACGTCCGTTTTGCCCTCGCTTGTTGCGCCCGCATACGTTGCCGCGCTTCGCCCGCGTATTTGCGGATCATCGCTTCCGAGGTGTGGCCGCTGTAACTGGCGATTTCGCCGTCGTTGCAGCCTGCCCAAGCGAGTTCCATCACGCCCCGATACCGGAGCGCGTGTTGATCGTAGTCACTCAGGCCAAGCCGCTTGCGTTCCTTGAGCATAATTTCGGCCATGCGACGGTAGGGCAGGGGTCGTCCGTCCTGCCGCGTCAGGATAGTCAGGCCGGTCTTAGGTGCGGCGTCCAGAGCCGCCTTGAGCGCCGCCGTACAGGGCAACCAGAGGTCAACGTCGGTCTTGCCTTGAGTGATTCGCAGAGCATCGCCGTCGTAGTCATTCCAACGAAACTTCGTCCAATCGTCGGGACGTTGAACGCTGCCGACGCCAATCTCAAATATCAGCCGTTGAATCGGTCCAGCTTCCGCGCGCCACTTATCCACTGCCCAATCAGGCCAAGGGATATGCGGTTGCCTGCGTTCGTCTGGCGTTTTAAGTGCCGTCACGCCCTTCGCAGGGTTGTCAGAGCGCCAGCCAATATCAATCGCGTGTTCGCAGAGAACAGACATAACCTGCGGGATATAGTTCGCAAAGCGGGTGCGATGGTCATTGGCGTTCTGCGCTGCAATCACGTCCTTGCGCGTCAATCGCGTCACGTCGCGGTTGCCAATCTTTTCCTCAATATAGAGCAGAACTTTTTCATAGTCGGAGCGCGTGCGAGGCTTTAATTTTGTCCACCGCTGCGAATGTCGGTACGAGTCAATCAACGGCTTCCACGCCGTTCTTGATGCCGTGCGTTTGCCCGTGCGGATTTCCCAATACTGAGCATCAAACTCGGCAGAACCGAACGTTGCAGTGATCGGCCAATACTTGCCCTTGATGCGGACATAGAATTTACCGGGCTTAGGTTCGTGCAGGTACTTCTTTCCGTGCTTCACCAGTTCACGCCTCCCATGCCTTCAACAGCTTCGCCGGTCACAATCTTGCGGATTGTCGCCATATCCCATCGCTTCAAGCCGCCAATGTCGCACGGCTTTGGCAGAACGCCAGTTTCAACGCGCTCCAAAAACTCGGCACGGGTCATGTCGAGCAGTTTCGCTGCCTTCAAATCACTCGCGAGCATGGGAGCAGGTGCGCTCAATCCTCCACCTCGTCAGAGCCGCGCATATTGAGCGGGGTCAGATATTCGTCGCCGCC
>CALGNW010000141.1 GCA_937958345.1 uncultured Neomegalonema sp.
AGCTTAGACGCCCAATAAGGGTCAACGTAATCCGCATGGTAATGCGTTGCATTCCCGCTGATTGCGCGACGTTCGCCCTTCATCATCAGGATCGCCACATCAGCGGCGCGTTTCATCGCCTTGCGCTCGGTCATGTATTCCGGCTGGCCGTCGCATTTGTACGAAAACTGACAGCGATTGAGGTTTTGCGCGCCCTGCTTGATGACACCGCAGATCGTATTCGGAAAAATCGGGCTGTCGGCGCGGTTGATAATCACCTCGGCGACCGCAATCTGGCCGTTGATCGATTCACCGCGCGCCTCGAAATAGACCGCTTCAGTCAGACACGCGAGTTCGGAACTCGCATCCGGGCGCTTCATCCGGTTTTCCGCACGTCCGGGCAAAGTCGCAAGCGAGAGAATCACAGCCTCCGCCTCGTCCGCCAGTTCTTGTCCGGCCTGTCCGTGTCCGATTGCCAGCATCTCGTGAAAGCGCACATTTTCCTGCGCATCCAGATTCATGCGCGGCACTTCGGGGGCCTGAATAGCAATGGCACTGCCCGGCATCATGCCGGTCAGTTCAGCCGCATAGCCAATATCAGAGGCAAGGTATTTGATCCGCGTGGCCGCATCCGCCGCCACCGTGCCAACCCCGACCGTTCCGGTATCAATGTCGCCGCCCAGACCAAGACGGACAACACGGCGATCAACTGCATATCCGGCACTTTCCAACGCTGAGGGCATAGCCATCAGTGATAACGGAGAATCCCGGCGTGCTTCCGCCTCGACACCTACAAGTGCGGTGACAAGCGAAAGTACAAAGATTGAACTGCGATAGTTACGCATTCAGTGCTTATCCAGTTTGTTTCAACGATATCATATCTATCCCGAACAGGGACACGTGACCATTCCGTGCAGCATGCATCTTCAAGGCCATCGCACAGCCGTCAAACTGCGCTTCGATCATGTATAAAGAGTAACTCTGCCGCCCTTGGAGCGACTAATTACTGTTTTTATGACTAAAATCAAGGTCTGACAGTGCATTCGTCAAAATGTTCCGGCAATGTTCGAATGCGGCGAACGGCGTTTGTCCGCCTGCAGCACCAATAGCGGGCTTAATACACCGAACTCCCTCTGTCCCGAAATCTGCCGTCAGCGCGGCATACAGCCAATGCAGTGCCTGTTCGGAACGGTTTTCTCGCGGGGCGGATTTCAGGGCGGCTTGGCTCGCCTCGAACACAGCTGCGATTCCCTCGCCGCTCTCAGCAGAACAGACATATACCGGAAGCGATTCGCCATCGGTTACGCTCAGCGCCATTTTCAGGTCGGCCGCCGCACGCCGCGCCGCCGCGCCCAAATCGCCCTTTGTAACCACCGCAATATCAGGAACCTCCATGATCCCCGCTTTCATAAATTGCAGCGAGTCTCCGGATGCAGGCTGGATACACAGCATCACCGCATCGGTCATACCCGCGATTTCCGTCTCGGACTGGCCGACGCCCACGGTTTCGACAAGCACAAGATCAAACACAGCCTGCATCACCACGGCGGCAGGATAGGCCAAAGCGGACACGCCGCCCAACCGCCCGCGCGCCGCCATCGAACGCACGAAAACCCCCTGATCGGACGGATCAAGCGAAGAAAGCCGCGCCCGATCCCCCAACAGCGCACCCCCGGTGCGGGTCGAACTCGGATCAACCGCTATCGCACCGACCGTCAAACCCCGCGTTCGCGCCTCGCGCAGCAGAACATTGACCAGCGACGACTTGCCGACACCCGGCGGGCCGGTCAAACCCAGACTACGGCCTTTCGGCGCCGCAAAGGCCGCATCCAGCAGCGCGATTGTTTCCGCGTCGCGCGCATGGCTTTCAAGCCGTGACAAGACGCGGGACAGCGCAGGTTTGCCGCCCTCTTTCAGAATGCGCAGCGCATCAGACATCCGCCGCCTCGCGCTCGTGCAAAATGGTGGCCTGCGCTGCGGCCAGGCGGGCCGCCGGTGTGCGATAGGGCGAACACGAAACATAATCGAGGCCCAGCCGCTCACAGAATCGGATCGTCCTGGGATCGCCGCCATGTTCGCCGCAAATACCAACCTTCAGATCATGGCGCGTTGACCGGCCCCGTTCGACCGCAATCGCCATCAACTCGCCAACGCCGTCCTGATCCAGTACATGAAAGGGGTCATGCGCCAAAGCGCCCTTGGCAATGTAATCACGGATAAAGCGGCCCGTATCATCGCGCGAAAGGCCATAGGTCATCTGCGTCAGGTCATTTGTGCCAAAGCTGATAAAGTCTGCGTCCTCGCAGACAATGTTGGCCCGCAAGCACGAACGCGGCGTTTCAAGCATTGCCCCGATGCGATAGCTGGGCCTCATGCCGGACACATGCGCCAACGTCGCCGCCATCGTCTCGACCCGGCCAGCCATCAACCGCATCTCGTTATCCGAGGC
Source organism: uncultured Neomegalonema sp. (assembly GCA_937958345.1). Lineage (GTDB taxonomy): Bacteria > Pseudomonadota > Alphaproteobacteria > Rhodobacterales > Rhodobacteraceae > JAHDDY01. The sequence goes on from CALGNW010000141.1 coordinate 2,429, forward strand.
GACAAACGGAACCATGATTTCAAGGTCAATCGCCTTTGCATGGCGGTCCTCGTAATCGGTCGCGGCCTGCAGGATTGCGCGGATTTGCATGTCGTAAATTTCGGGCGCAACAATACCGATACGGCAACCGCGCCGCCCCAGCATCGGGTTGAATTCGCGCAGGCCGTCGACGCGGGCGCTGACTGCGGCAAAGGAAATGCCCATCGCCTCGGCAACATTAGAAATGTCGCTTTCATTCGTCGGCAAAAATTCGTGCAACGGCGGATCAAGAAGGCGGATGCAAACCGGCAACCCCTCCATCACCTCGAACAAGCTCAGAAAATCAGCGCGTTGGTCAGCGGTCAGACGCGCCAGCGCCGTCCGGCGGTCATCCGGCGATTCAGCCAGGATCATCAGTTGCAGCGCAGGCAGGCGGCCCGATTGAAAGAACGCATGCTCGGTACGCGCAAGGCCGATTCCCTCCGCCCCCAGACGCCGGGCCACCGCCGCCTCGATTGCCGTATCCGCATTTGCGCGCACGCGCATGCGGCGGCGCGCATCGGCCCATGTCATCAACGACGTATAGGCCGGTTCGGGTTCGGGTTCGATCATTGCGACCTCGCCCAGCAAGGCCTGACCCGCAGCACCGTCAATCGTAAGCGTATCACCGCGCCGGATTTCTTTTCCGTTTGATCCGTGCAGGACACCCGCCTCAAGATCGATACGTGCATCCCCCGCACCGCACACACAGGGCGTACCGAGACCGCGGGCGACCACCGCCGCATGGCTGGTCATCCCGCCGCGCACGGTCAACACCCCCGCTGCCGCATACATGCCATGGATGTCTTCGGGACTCGTTTCAATCCGTACCAGAATCGCGGCGCGGCCCTTGCCGTTCAGCGTCTCCGCCTCTGCCGCCGTAAAGCACACCTCGCCCTTCACGGCGCCGGGGGATGCGGGCAGGCCGCGCGCCACCACTTCGCGCGGTGCGGCGGGATCGACCATCGGGTGCAGCATCCGGTCAATATCCGTTGGTGCAAAGCGCAACAACGCATCGTCGCGCGAGATCGCGCCTTCATCCGCCATCTCGACGGCAATCCGCATCGCCGCCTTGGCCGAACATTTCGCACTGCGGGTTTGCAACAGCCACAGCGTACCCTGTTCGATGGTAAACTCGATATCCTGCGCGTCAGCGAAACGCGCTTCCAGTTTTGCACATGCCTGGGACAGCGCCTCAAACGCCTCCGGCATGCGTGTCTGCATTGAGGGCAGCGCCGACTTGCGCTGCGCCGCGTCGATATCGGACAAAGGCGCGGGCGTGCGTATTCCGGCCACGACATCTTCGCCTTGCGCGTTCTCAAGATACTCGCCGTAGATCCGTTTTTCGCCGGTCGCGGGGTCGCGGGTAAAGGCAACGCCGGTCGCTGAATCCTCGCGTCGGTTACCGAACACCATCGCCTGAATCACAACAGCCGTGCCAAGGTTTTCATCCATACCATGCATCGCACGATAGGCACGGGCGCGATGGCCCGACCAACTTTGGAACACACCTTCAATGGCGGCATAAAGCTGTTCGGGCGCGGTATCAGGAAACGTACCGTCGCCCTCTTCTTCGGCAAGGGTCATCAGAGCGCCGTTCAAGGCGCAAAGCTCGTCCGCATTCAAATCAGCCAGCGAGTCGCGGCCATGCTCGATCAGCCAGTCGTCGATGGCATCTTCCATCTCTTCGGTTTCGACATCCATCGCCGGTGCGGCAAGTGCCGGTATCAGACGCCGGCGACAATCCTCGACGAACCGGCGCGAGGCCTCGTCGGCCAACGCCTCCGCCGCCGTTTCCGTTAGTCCGACATTCAGGATAGTATCCAGCATTCCTGGCATCGACACCGGCGCACCCGACCGGACAGCAACCAACAGCGTGGCATCCGTCCCGCCAAGCTGGCGGCCCGTTACCTGCTCCAGCCATTCGATGGCCCGCGCAATTTCCGCCTTCGGCAAACCTTCGCTCTTGCGCCAGGCATGAAAGGCATCAACACAAATGACAAAGCCCGGCGGAACCGGCAAATCCATCGCCGCCATCTCGCACAGATTCGCGCCCTTGCCCCCGAGCCTAGCGGCATCTGCAGCGGTCGCCTCGACAACCCCTCCGCCAAACCGCCGGATCAGATCAGATGATGACTTACCCACGCGATGCGGACCCCGCGTTACTGACCCGGCATTCCCGATGAGACGCGCTGTATTCCGGCGCGTCCCGGGCTGTGCCGGTGGGCCTCACCCCTCGATCTTTGAAAAGTCGGCAACCTGACCCGTCACCACCCGAATACGGGCGAGCAAGGCAAGCCGGTTTATGCGCAAGGCCGGATCATCGGCATTGACCGTCACTTTATCAAAGAACGCATCGATCGGCGCACGCAGCCGCGCCAGATCGGACATGGCCGCGCCGAAATCTTCGGTCTGCAGCGCAGGGGCGACAGCGGTTTCACTTTTTGAAAGCGCATCGAACAGTGCGCGCTCCTCATCAAGTACCGCAAGCGATGCATCAGGCTGCGGCGCGATTGTCGCCTTCTCTTTTTTCTCTTCGGCGGCAAGAATATTAGCGGCCCGCTTGTAACCCGCCAACAGGTTCGCACCATCCTCGGTACCAAGGAACGATTGCAACGCATCGACCCGCTTGACCAGCAGAACCAGATCATCCTGATCGCCAAGCGCATAAACCGCGTCAATCAGATCGTGCCGGACGCCCCGGTCCCGCAACAGCACCTTTAGACGGTCTGCGATAAAACTCAGCAGATCGCCAACGGTCGCGCGCATTTCATCTTCGAACCCGGGTTCAAGCTGCTCCGCGAGGCCCGATTGCGGTGACAGGAAGAACGAGACCAGATTCTCAAACTTCGCCCGACGCTCTGCGCCGCCCTCCTCTTCGCCGAACTTCTCCAGCGCGTCAAAAAGCGGCTCGCCCAGCGCAACCGCATCGCGGCGGCCAATCAGATAGACATGGCGCATCAGCGCAACGCCAACAGGCTGCGACAGCCGCATGCGCACATTGTTTTCGAGGATCAGGCGGATCACACCCAACGCGGCACGGCGCAGAGCGAACGGATCCTTCGAGCCGGTCGGCTTTTCTTCAATCGCCCAAAACCCCGCAAGCGTATCAATCTTATCCGCCAACGCGACCGAGACGGAAACCGGCTCGGACGGTACAGTATCCGAAGGGCCGAGCGGGCTGTAATGATCCTGCGCGGCGGCGGCAACGCGGCTGTCGAGACCGGCCAGCTCGGCATAATACCGGCCCATCAGCCCCTGCAATTCAGGAAACTCGTAAACCATCTCCGACGCGAGATCGGCCTTACAAATTCGCGCTGCCTGTTCAGCCAGCACCGAATCCGCGCCGGTGACCGGCGTCAGATCACGGGCCAGCGCCGCAATCCGGTCGACGCGTTCAGCCTGCGAGCCGAGCTTGTTGTGAAACGTAACCGAGGTCAGCGACGCTGCCATGTCTTCAAGGCCGCCACCCTTTACCGCGCGCAGGTCATTCTCCCAGAAAAACTTCGCATCCGCGAGACGCGCGCGCAGCACCTTTGCATTGCCCTTGACGATGGTCTCACCGCCATCCGCACCCTCGACATTCGCAACGGCAACAAAGTGCGTCACACGACCCGACGTATCCCGCGCGGAGAAATACTTTTGGTGCTCGCGCATCGACGTCTGCAACACTTCGGGCGGCAAATCGCTGAACTCATCCTCAATCTTGCCGATCAGCGGAACCGGCCATTCAACCAGACCGCCCACCTCGCGCAGCAGGGCGGGATCGTCGATCAACGTGACACCCTCGCCTTCGCAAAGGGCCTTCGCCTTGGCGTCAATCTCGGCCTCGCGCGCTGCCGGTTCCAGCGTGACGCGCCGTTCCGCAAGACCCTGACGGTATGCCTCAAAGCCGTTCACCGTGAACGGTTCCGGATCAACCATGCGATGGCCGCGCGTCAGGGTGGCCGAGGCATAGCCGTCCACATCAAACGGCACGACGGCATCATCCAGCAAACACAGGATCGACGTCAGGGGCCGCACCCAGCGCAGATCACCCGTGCCCCAACGCATGGATTTCGGCCACGGAAAGCTGCGCATGATTTCGGGGATAATTTCACCGAGAGCGTCCGCAACCGGACGTCCCGGCTTTTGGATCACGGCAAAAAAGACCTCGCCCTTTTTATCAGCCCGGCGTTCAAGCTGATCGACGCTCAGCCCCGTCGAGCGCAAAAAGCCCTCCAGCGCCTTTTCGGGCGCATCCGTCCGCGGGCCTTTTCTCTCCTCGTTGAGATCGGGCGTACGTTCGGGCAGGCCGGCAACATGCAACACGAGCCTGCGCGGGGTCGAGAATGTTTCCAACGCGCCGTAACCGATGCCCGCGGCATCCAGCCCCTTCAGCACCATGCCGCGTAAATCATCGCGCGCCTTCGCCTGCATCCGCGCGGGAATTTCTTCGGACAGGATTTCAAGCAACAGGTCGGGCATCAAAGCTCACGCAGGATTAGGGTCAGATGCGCGCTTTATGTCACCATGACCGCCGCCCGACAACCGCGCAAAACTGCGGGCACGTCAGACAATGGAATTGAAATCCGGCGGTATCAATCCGTTAACCATGCACGCACGGAACGTGGATCGCCTAATGGCGGCCCTTGTACTTGGCATTCGGCTGACGCCAGCGATAGGCACGGCCATCGGGATAGATCGCCATATAAAGATCCGCCCCGTCGCCCTCGTCTATCCCGGCCATGATCGGCGTTGCCGTTCCGGATTCGATGTCGGCAAGGATCTGCTCGGTATCAAAGCAATCGAACCAGTAGGGCGGTTTCAGCGGAATCGCGTCATCGGACAGTTTTCCGGCGGTAATCGCCGCTTTGGGGTCTTCAAAGGTAAAGCATCCGCGCATTTTCAGTGGCGACGTCCGCGCCTGAATGCCGGAATAGTCGCGAACAGCGAACGGCTCACCGCCGACGGTGACTTCGGCGGTTCCGGTTACGACTTCGTAATAGGCATAGACCTGACTGTACCACATGCCGACGCCGAAAATCGCGCCGAATGCAACGATTCCGCCCGCTAGGAGCTTTCCGGAAGCGGCCATCAGGCTGCCTCGGCCCCGCCCGCAGGCGTGAGCAAAAAGGCATCCGCACAGGCTTTGGCCAAGGCGCGGACCCTGCCGATATAGGCTTGGCGCTCGGTCACCGAGATCACACCGCGCGCATCAAGCAAGTTGAACAGATGGCTTGCCT
>CALGNW010000142.1 GCA_937958345.1 uncultured Neomegalonema sp.
CCAACATTTCTTTGAGCATTACAAAGACCTGGAAACGAGAAAATGGGTCAAAATTGCCGGTTGGGGAGACGCGAACGAGGCACGACGGCTCATTACCGAAGCAATCGAGCGCGCGAAAGGCTCCTGATCCTCGTAAGGCAGTAGCATGAGCTAAATTGCTCTAAAAAAGCGCTTCCTGCGTATTTCTGTGTCTTAGATAGTTGGACCAGCGAGAATGGAACGGGTCGCCAGTTCAACATCATTCTGGCGCATCAGGCTTTCCCCGATCAAAAACCGTCGCGCACCGACTTTGGAAAGACGCGCAAGGTCCGCCGGTGTGTTCAGGCCGGATTCTGCGACTAAAACACGATCATCGGGAAGCATCGGTGCTAGCCTCTCGGTCGTTGTCAATGTTGTTTCAAAGGTCTTCAAATCCCGATTATTAACACCGATCATAGATGATTTAAGCCGCAGGGCGCGTTCCATTTCAGTTTCATCATGGACTTCGATCAGGACATCCATCCCCCAAATTAAAGCGGCATCTTCTAGTTCCGCCGCTTGTGTATCATCGACGCTGGCCATGATAATCAGGATGCAGTCGGCACCGAGCGCGCGCGATTCCGCCACTTGCCAAGTATCATAAAGAAAATCTTTGCGCAGAGCAGGCCGTGCTGTCGCTTTGCGGGCAGACTGCAAGTATTCGTCTGCACCCTGAAACGATGGTCCGTCTGTGAGGACGGACAGGCACGCCGCGCCACCGCGTTCATAAGCGGTGGCCAGGCTCGGCGGATCAAAGTCAGATCGAATCAAGCCTTTGGACGGGCTGGCTTTTTTGATCTCGGCGATTAAACCAATCCCACCGGCGGCAACCTTCGCATCCAGCGCCGCCGCAAAACCGCGGGGGGCGTCCGCAGCGCGGGCGGCCTCCTCAATCTCCGCCAAAGACCGCCGCTTCTTTCGTTCTGCCACGTCTGCGAGTTTGTAGGCTTTGATCTTGTCGAGAATCGTATTCATGCGATCCATCCTATTGGCGAGTGACCATGTTTCGTAAGATACTCATTGGCTCGGCTGAAGGGTTTTGACCCGAAAAATCCCCGCCGCGCCGACAAAGGCGAAGGGTGAGCGCTTTCCAAGATAATTGAATTTTTCGCAAGCCCATTATTTATCAACGGTTTATGGGCTTGGGCATGTTTTCCCCACAAGATCCAGACCAGTGCCTCGCGATCCGCTAACTTGGTGACAATCTCGCGCGTCAGGGCCTGCCATCCGATTGTTGCATGACTGCCAGCCTCACCTGATCGTACTGTCAGCGTGGAGTTGAGCAACAAGACGCCCTGAGTGGCCCAATGGCTCAGGTCACCATTGTCGGGTGATTGGCCAATGTCGTCGTTCATCTCTTTGAATATATTAGACAAAGAGCGTGGAATTGGCGTGACTTTCTTGTCTACTGAGAATGCAAGGCCGTTTCCGTGCCCTGGTGTCGGATAGGGGTCTTGCCCAAGTATCACAACCCGAACCGATAATGGCTGTACGCTTTTCAATGCCGCAAACACACATGTCGCCGAAGGTAGTATATCATTGGGATCGTTGTTTATTTCCCTGAGTACCTGAGCGAATGGTTCGCCAAAGAATGCGAGATCGCGCCAGTGTCCGATGTCCTTTGCCGACGTTAACAGCTCGCGCGCATAAGAATTCATGCAGCGTTTGTGATCCGAATAAGTCCGTCGAGCGCGGCCTTTGCGGCTCCACTATCAATGCTTTCCGACGCAAGCTTCACACCTTCTCTCAGATCAATCGCCCGATCGGCGACGACCAAACCCGCTGCTGCGTTCAAAAGTGCGGCGTCGCGGTATGCTCCCTTCTCGCCGGCAAGGAGCGAGGTCAGTTTTGCCGCATTGGCTGCAGGGTCGCCGCCGACGATTTCTTCGAACGGATGCTCGGGCAGGCCGGCATCGGCCGGGCTGACCGTAAACTCACGAATGACATTACCCTCTACCGTACAAACCTTTGATATCGCTGAGATAGCCAGCTCGTCCGTGCCATCACCTCCATGCACAAGCCAAGCCTTGGTCGTGCCGAGTGCAGCCAGCGTTTCGGCCATCGGGCGAATCCAGTCCGCCGAGAACGCCCCCGACAACTGGCGCTTTACTCCCGCCGGATTTGTTAATGGTCCCAGTAGGTTAAAGATCGTCCTTACGCCCATTTCCTGTCGGATCGGCATGACGTGGCGCATTGCCGAATGGTGGTTGGGCGCGGCCATGTACCCGATGTTGGCTTCTATCAGCGACCTTTCGATTGTCGGAACCCCGGCATCCAAATTGACGCCAAGCGCGGTCAGGGCATCCGAGGCCCCAGAAGCTGAAGAAAGTGCGCGATTTCCGTGCTTTGCGACCGGTACCCCGGCACCTGCAACGATCAGCGCCGCCGCTGTTGAAATGTTCAGCGTCCTTTTTCCGTCGCCGCCTGTCCCGACAATATCAATGGCCCCCTCCGGCGCATTCACCGGCAGGGCCTTTGCGCGCATGACCGAGGCGGCGGCGGCAATCTCGTCTACCGTCTCGCCTCTCATCCGCAAAGCCATAAGGAATCCAGCACCTTGCGCGGGTGTTGCTGAACCTGACATGATCGCTTCAAAGGCATCCGACGCCTCTGCGCGGGTCAGCGGGCGTTCGGTGGCGATCCCGATGAGGGGTTTTAATTCCATCACGCTGCCTTTGCCAATCTCAAGAAATTAGCCATCAAAGTCTTACCGTGTTCGCTGCGTATACTTTCGGGATGAAACTGAACCCCGTGTATTTCGTGCTCTTTATGCGAGACACCCATGATCGTCCCGTCACCTGTTTGTGCGGTTACTTGCAAACAGTCGGGTAACGTCTCGGGCTGAATCGTCAAAGAGTGATAGCGGGTTGCCGCAAAACTGACTGGAATGTCGCTGAAAACTTCTGAACCCGTGTGGGAAATCTCGCTAATTTTACCATGCATGATTGCGTCGGCGCGAACGATCTTTGCACCAAAGGCTTCGCCGATGGATTGGTGACCGAGGCAGACACCAAAAATCGGAATCGACCCTGCGGCGCGTCGGATCAGATCAACGCAAATTCCGGCTGTTGACGGATCACAGGGACCGGGCGAGACGACGATTGCGCTCGGGTTGAAGGCGATTGCCTCTTCAACCGACATCGCATCGTTGCGGACCACATGGGTCTGCGCGCCGATCTCGCCGAGGTAGTGGACGAGATTATAAGTGAAACTGTCATAGTTATCGATCAACAGCAGCATGAATCAGGCTTTCGGGCGCTAAATGCGCCGCCCTGTTAATGCGGTGGCAAGCACGACTGCGTCAAGGTCTGGACGATGTTAACGCCGACACCGAAATTTTTCCTGACCCGCCCGATTTTCGGGCTGCCGCCGGTTTATGCGCTCGGCGGTGTGGCTTTATGCCTTGTGCTCGGAATCATGGCGGCGATGACGCTCGACCGGATGTCGCGCGGTGACGGCGTCGCCGGCATTGCGGAGGGCGCGGATGCCCGCCTTCCTGCGCCTGTCTTTGCCGAACCTGAAACCGGGATTATCCGCACGGTCGTGGCCGATGATTCGCCCGCGTGGATGCGGAATGCTGCGGCGTTTCCGGCTGGTGATCGGGCACCAAGGCTCGCAATCATTGTCGTGGACGAGGGCGCGGGCGCGGGTCCGGCGCGCAGTGCGCTAAAACTGCCCGCACCTGTTTCGGTGGCGATTGCCCCGACGGCGGATTCGGCGGCGAAAACGGCGCTTGCCGCCCGCAGTGCGGGGCGCGAGGTGCTGTTGCTGTTGCCGATGCAGTCGGAGGAACAGTTCGACACATCGCCAAACCCCATAGCAATCAACATCCTGCGCACCGAGCTTGTCCGCAGGATGAAGTGGAATATGGCCCAGTTCGAGGGGTATGTCGGTGTGATGAACCGCTTTGGCGAGAATGCGACGCGCGATTCTCAGACGATGCGCGCTGTACTTGAGGTCGTAAAGGCTGAAGGCTTGGCCTTTGTCGATGCCCGCGAAACGCCGTCCAGCATCGCCGGGGCGGTGGCCCGCCGTATGAACGTTCCTGCGGGAGACCGCACAATCGCTGTGGCGAGAGGGGCCGACGCGGCAGAGCTTGGTGCATCTCTCGCCAATGCCGTGCGCCATGCCGAACGCTGGGGGGCCGCGATTATAACGATCCCCGCTGAACGGCGCATGGTTACGGCGCTGGCTGATTGGCTTGCCCGGCCCGTATCAGGCGTGAAAATCGCACCGGTATCGGCGGTGATCCAACGCCTGCGCTCGGGGACAATCAAACCCTAAGCGCCCCGCGTCAGCGGTTGCCGCGAACGCTCTCGGCCAGCGCAACGGCCTCGTCTGCCGCGCGGAACAGCGCCTTCGACTTGTTCACTGTCTCTACACGCTCGGCCTCGGGGTCCGAATCCCAAACCACGCCGCCGCCTGCCTGAACGTACATCGCGCCGTCCTTCACGACTGCCGTGCGCAGGGCAATCGCGGTATCCATGCCGCCATCGGCGCTGAAATACCCGACCCCGCCCGCGTAGACCCCGCGCTTTTCCGTTTCCAGCTCGTCGATAATCTCCATCGCCCGGATTTTCGGCGCACCCGAGACCGTACCGGCGGGCAGACCGGCCAGCAGAGCGTCGACGACGTCAACATCGTCGCGGATCTGGCCTTCGACATTCGACACGATGTGCATGACATGGCTGTAATGCTCGACGGTAAATTGCTCGTTCGGATCAACGGTTCCGATCTTGGCGACCCGCCCGACATCATTGCGCCCGAGGTCGAGCAGCATCAGGTGTTCGGCACATTCCTTGGGATCGCCCAGCAGGTCCGCCTCCAGCGCGGCGTCCTCGGCGGCGTCGCCCCCGCGCGGCCTTGTTCCGGCAATGGGCCTGACAGTTACCGTTCCATCGCGCAGCCGCACGAGGATTTCGGGGCTGGCCCCGACAATCTGAAACCCGCCGAAATCGAGAAAGTACATGTAGGGCGAGGGATTTGTGCGGCGCAGTGACCGGTAGAGAGAGAACGGCGGCAACGCGAACGGCTTTTTCCACCGCTGCGAGGGAACCACCTGAAAAATATCACCGGCGGCAATGTATTCCTGCGCCCGTTTCACGTTGGCGCGGTATTGCTCGTCCGTCGTGTTCGAGACAGCCTCGCCCTCCAGCGCGCCCTCGGGCAGGCGCGGTTCAGGCGGCAGGGCGCGGTTCATATCATCGACGGTATCGGCAATCCGTTCCGCCGCGCGCGAATAGGCCGCGCGCGCATCAATGCCGGTCTGGCGCCGGATGGGCGTCACAATCGTCACCATATCCGCGACGTTATCAATGATCACAACCTGCGTTGGCCGGGTCAGAATCGCGTCGGGCAGGCCCAGCGGATCGGCATTCGGTGGCGGCAGTTTCTCGACATGCCGGATCATGTCATAGCCGAGATATCCGAACACACCGGCGGCCATGGGTGGCAGGTCGGCGGGCAGATCGATGGCGCTTTCGCGCAACAGATTGCGCAGACTGTCCAGCGGGGGAGTCGGGTCGACCTCATAGGCGCTGTCGTCCCAGCGTGCGGACCGATTGACCTCGACCACATCGCCGCGGCAACGCCAGATCAGGTCGGGCTTCATCCCGATAACCGAATAGCGGCCCCGTTTTTCGCCCCCGGTAACGGATTCGAGCAGGAAATTATCCTGCCGCCCCTGTCCCAGTTTCAGCATCAGCGAGATTGGCGTATCCGTGTCGGCCACACGCCGCGTCCACAGAACCTGACTCTCGCCCCGATCATAACGTGCCGCGAACTCGGCAAACGTGGGTTCGATCAGCACCGATTAATATCCCAGTCCGCCCGGCGTCGTGAACACCGCGTCGATGGCCTGCGAATTGACCTGCACCGGGTGGCGCTCGCGGGCGGTTCTGGTGAACTGATCGACAAAATCCTGCGCCAGACGCGCGGCATAGCTTTCTGTCGAGCGGTCGATTGCCAGAATATCATCATCCGACGTCGCTGAATCGATCTCTGCGACCCGCCCGACAAGGCGCGTCAGGCCGTCGGCAGACATGCCCTCGACAGCCTGGTTCTTTTCGGCGGCGAACACGGCGGCCAGCAAATCGGACGACAGGCCCAACGAGCGGTCCGTGCGGGTTCCGGGACCGGCTGTCTTGATCTCGGTGTCGTTCTCTTCGGCGATTTCGACCAGAGTCGCGCCGCCTTCCAGCCTTTCGGCCAGTTCCTTGGTCATCGCCTCCAACGCCTTTTCGCGCTCGGCAACTTCCCACGCGCCGGACACCTCGTCTCTGATGCTGTCCAGCGGACGCAGCGCGGCCTCGGTGATTTCATCCACGCTCAGCGCGAAATAATCGCCGACGGTTCCTTCGATCAGCGTCGGGTCTTCGCCCACATCGGTCAGAAACACCCGGGACAGAAACTCGGGATCATCCGGCAGAGCCGTCACCCGATCGCCATTCGGATCGCGCCCCGTTGCATCGACTGCGGCAACTTCGGCAAAGCGCGCGCCTGACAGATCAGCGGCTTCTTTCAGCGATGAGCCGCCTGCGAGCTGATCGTCCAGATCGACCGAGCGTTCAGGCACAATCTGCCGCGCCTCGGTTGTTGTCAGTTCCAGCCTCAGGGCCTCCTTGGCCTCTTCGAACGAAACAACCTTTTTCGGTTCGATAGACCGGATATTCAGCAACGACCAACCCAACGCCGTGCCTACCGGATCAATAACGCCGGGTTCATCGGGGGCAAAGGCCGCCTCGGCCAGCGCGCCGGGCAGGTCATCCTTCGCCTGTGTACCCAGCGATACGTCCTGTGCGCTCAGGCCGCGTGCCTCGGCCATTTTCGCAAATGGCTCGCCGCCTGCAATTTTCTCGGCCACCTCTCTGGCTTCTTCTTCGGTGTCGAAAACCATCTGTTCGACACGGCGGCGCTCCGGTGTTGTGTAGGAATCGAGCCGCGCCTCGTATGTTTCGCGCAATTCTTCGTCCGTGCGTTCAATGCTGGCGGCGTAATCCTTGATCGTCAGCGCGACAAACGAAATTTTGCGATACTCGGGCGCAGTGAAACGAACGGCGTTTTCCTGATGGAATTCCGCGAGCTGCTCGTCCGACGGCTCGCCGGGGGCCTCGACATCGGCGGGCGTCAGCGCGATATACGTCAGCGAGCGTTTCTCATTCCGGTATTTGTAGAGCGTTTCGGCCAGCGCACGCGGCGCGGTTGTGCCGTTGCCGATGGACTGCAACAGAGCGTCGCGGGCAAGGTCCTTCCGGATATTTTCTTCGAACTCGTTCTGGCGCAGACGGTTCTGGCGCAGGCTGGCGTCATAGGCGCTGCGGTCGAATTTGCCGTAGGCGTCCTTGAACTGCGGAAAATCCATGATCGCCGCGCTGACCGCTGCGTCCGAGGCATCAATGCCAAGCGCCCGCGCCTCTTCGCTCAGAGCGGTCTGAGTCGCCATCTGGTCCAGCACGATCCGGTCAAACCCGCTGCGCCGTGCGTCCTCGGCGGTGATATTTGCCCCCGTCGAGTTGCGCAACGCGGCAAGGCGACCATCGAACGTGCGCGCAAATGCCTGCACGTCAATCTCGGCCTCGCCCACCTTGGCCGCAACGGTTTGCGTGCGGGCGGCAAACACGCCCTCGATGCCCCACGCGGCAAAGGCCAGAACCAGCAATCCGAGCAAAATTTTCGCACCGAGCGAGCCGACGGAATTCCGCAGAGCATTAAGCATTATTTATCTTCCGCAATCAGGGTAGGGCGGGCCTGTCCGCCTGTTTGAGCGGGACCATAAGAACATGGTACAGATGGTGCAATACCAAGACTTCTCGCAATCTCGCGACCGGCAAAGGGTTTGCCATGCCATTGCCTTAAAGTCTGTGGTATCCGTTAGGCCACGGTGATACGTCCGTTAAGGCCATTCTACGAAGTTTTGGGGCATCCATGCGTGATCGTCTTATAGAAAAGACATTCGAGTGGGATCTCGCGTCCAGTCCGCAAACGCTCTGGCCGCTGATTTCCGATACCGCACGCATGAACGAGGCCCTTGAACTTCCCGCCTACCGGATTGCCGAAACCTTCGACGAAAACAGCATCCGCCGCCGGTATGGCGAGATGATGGAGGACGGAAGGCGCGTTCGCTGGGAAGAACCGGTCTTTGAATGGGTCGAGAACGGCTGGTGGCGCTGGCGACGGTTTCACGAGGACGGGCCGCTGCGCGAATCCGGCGGTATTCTCATGCTTATGCCGGGTAAAAACGGCGGCACACGCATGCACTATACCCTCAGCGTTGAACCCAGCGGCGCGATGGGGCGGATGCTGGTTGCGTCAGGCCATCTGAAAATCGCTGCCCGCGCATTTCGTAAGTTCACGACGCAGATGGACCAGTACTGCCAGAAACCGCTCGGAGAGTTCTATTCGAATTTTTCTTCGTCCGTGGCCAAAAAGCCGAGGAAGAAAATGCCGAAGGCGATCAGTTCGGAGCAAAAGCTGCTGACGCAATTTGCCGAATGGCTGGCCGTTGCGCCGCATGCCGACCGCATTGACCTGCGATCCAAACGCCTGGCGCGCTGTCTGAACGTCTCTGATTCCGAGGCGCTGAACGCCTGTTTGCAAGCGGTCCGGTCCGGTGATCTGGTGATGCGGTATCGCGCGATCTGCTCGGCGTGCCGCGCCTCCGCGATCGAAGTCAACGCGCTGCGCGATATTCCGGCGATTATGGCATGCCAACGCTGCGGCTCCGGCTTCCACCGCGATCTGGGCGGCTCGGTCGAGGTGCTGTTTTCGGTTGCGGGTGTCAGGCCGAATACCAGCCGGTATTGCGGCAGCGGCCCCAGCGGCGCGCTTCATATTCAGGTACAGCAAAACCTCGGCGCGATGGAGCGCCGCGACCTCGAATACAAAGTGCCGAGCGGCGTTTACATTGCCCGTGCGGTGGATGGTCCGGTTTCCGAGGCCTTCGAACTGGCCGAGGCATCCGGCGTCCATGTGACGCTGACATCGGGGATCACGATAATGCCGCACAAGGGCGGATCGGTGATCGAAAATCACAGCAAGCGCGACTATACGGTCCTGATCGAGCGGTGCGACTGGCCGGATGATGCCTTACCGGTCGCGGGTCTGCTGGCGGAACAGTGTTTTCACGACCTGATGCCCGACGAGAAATTGCCGGACGGCGACTCGGCTACCGTCGGTAACGGCGTCATTCTTGGTGTCGGCGATTTGACCGGAACCTTGTCCACGGACCGTTGCGGCGCGATTATCGAAAGCGACGACGGCTTTCACGCGCTGTTTTTCACGTCGGTAAAGCGTGCTCTGACAACCGCTGAAAGCCTCGCAACGATGCATTCCGAAGCGCGGTTTTCAATGGATTACGGGCCGTTGACCGTCGCGACCACGAATGGCCGCATGCGGTTTGTCGGGCCGGTATCGGATAACGCGCGCTCGCTTTGTCTGTCAGGGCACAGGGGCGTCATCACCAAATCGCACAGGATCGACGTCGCTCTCGAACGGGCTTAGTTAAGCGGGCGTCAGTTCCTCTGCATCCGGTTCCGCCGTGTTGAACGAAAGAATCGGTTCCATATTCTGCAGGATTTCTTCGGACAGGTGACACTTGATGGCGTGGCCGTCCGACAGATACCGCTGCGGAGGCACGTCGCGCTCGCACAGCCCGCCGCCAACCTGATCCTTGTACGAACAGCGCGTCTGGAAAGGGCAACCCGATGGCGGATTCATGGCCGACGGTATATCGCCCTCCAGCACCACATGCTTTTTCGCGACGCTGGTATCGGCAATCGGAATCGCTGACAGCAGAGCCTCGGTATACGGGTGATAGGGCGGCGAGAAAATTTCGTCTGTCGTACCCTGTTCGACAATATGCCCCAGATACATCACGATGACCCGGTCGGCGATATAGCGCACCACGCTCAGATCGTGGCTGATGAACAGCATCGTCGTGCCGCTCTCGCGTTGAATATCCATCAACAGCTCGGTGACGGCTGCCTGCACAGAAACATCGAGGGCCGAGACGGGTTCGTCCGCCACGACAATCTGAGGCGCACCGGCAAAGGCGCGTGCAACGCCGATGCGTTGTTTTTGCCCGCCCGAAAGCTGTCGCGGCATCCGGGTCGCAAACTCGCGCGGCAGCTTTACCAGATCCAGCAGCTTGAGCATCTGCTCGCGCCGGTCGGACTTCGATTCGCCGATGTCGAATTTTTCAAGCGTGCGGATGATTTGCGAACCGACGGTGTGGCTGGGGTTCAGCGTATCGAACGGATTTTGGAACACCATCTGCACGGCGGCAACGGTGCGGGTTTCGCGGTCCTCAACCTCGGTCGATTGAATTTCGCGACCCTCCAGCGTGACTGTACCCTCGGTCGCGGTTTCCAGTCCGAGCAACACTTTGGCCAGCGTAGATTTCCCGCAACCGCTTTCACCGACGATGGCAACGGTCTCGGATTCATGCGCAACAAACGAAAGCGTTTCGTTCGCCTTGACCGTCCGCTTTTCGCCGCCGCCGAACATCGAACTTGCCGCAACGTCATAATATTTCTTCAGGTTGTCGACGCGCAAAACCTCTTTGCCGCGTGTTGTCGGCGGATGGGTTTTAATCCCGTCGGGCAATGCCTTCCAGTCCAGTTCGGTGAACCGCTCGCACCGGCTGAAGTGATCGGCATGGGCCGGAACCGGCAACATCGGAATCTCACGCGCGTTGCACGTGCCCTCTTTGAAATGCAGACAGCGCGGACCAAAGTTACAACCCTTGGGCCGTTCGTGGGGCAGGGGCAGTTGACCGGGAATCGCGATCAAAGGCCGTTCGTTTTTATCGGCGCCGGGCAGAGGGATCGAGCGGAACAGCCCTTGGGTATAGGGATGGCGCATTCTGTCGAACACGTCTTTCACCGTACCGCTTTCGACCGCCTCGCCCGAATACATCACCGTCATGCGGTCGCATGTCTCAAGGATCAGGCCGAGGTTGTGCGAGATGAACAGCATCGACGTGCCGAACTTCTTGCCCAGGTCTTTGACGAGATCAACAATCCCCGCCTCGACAGTCACATCCAGCGCGGTGGTCGGTTCATCCAGCAACAGCAGCTTGGGCTTCGACAGCAACGCCATCGCAATCACAATGCGCTGTTGCTGGCCACCCGATAACTGGTGCGGATAAGACCGCATCATTCGTTTGGGGTCGGGCAGGCGCACGGATTCGAGCATCTCAACCGAGCGCGCGTAGGCATCCTTACGGCTCGCATTCTCGTGGATCTCCAGCACTTCCATCAGCTGCCGCCCGACCTTCATCGCCGGGTTCAGGCTGGCCATCGGTTCCTGATAGATCATCGCGATCTGGCTGCCGCGAATATCGCGCAGTTCCTCGTCCGACATCTCGCCCATGTCGCGGCCCATGAACTTGATCGTGCCGCCGGTGATCTTGCCGCGGTTGCCCATGTCACGCATCACGCCAAGCGCAACCGTAGACTTGCCGCAGCCGGATTCACCGACAAGACCCATGGCTTCGCCGGGCATCACCTTGCATGAAAAA
>CALGNW010000143.1 GCA_937958345.1 uncultured Neomegalonema sp.
CGGCACGCCGGTCGCCACAACATCAGTCAACGCTGACGGCACTTGGTTTGCGGTATTGCCCGACGGCTTTCCGGGACAACTGCAATTCGCAGTAACGCCAAAGCCGGGTTATACGGTCGTCTCCGAAAATCCGTCGACACTTCCGGGGGTTATAAATCCGAACACCGCCGACGGCACATTCGTCTTCACACCCGTTTCGGGCAACACCTATACCGGCATCAATGTCGGGCTGATCGCCGAGCCGACACTGACTCAGGACCAGTCGGCCTCGGTTCAACCCGGCCAGATAACCGGCCTGTTGCACCGTTACGAAGCCTCCAGCGCAGGCACGGTTGCGTTTTCGCTTATCAATCAGAATGCAACGCCAGCCAACGCCTTCGCATCGGCCATCTTTGCCGACGTCAACTGCGACGGCCAGCCGAACCAGACCATGCCGCCCCTCATCAGCGTTCAGGCGGGACAGTCCATCTGCATCGTCGTCCGCACGCAAACCAGCGCGGGAGTCGGACCGGGGGCCGCGTATTCCTACGACCTGCAAGCGGTCACGAACTTTACCGGAGCCGCAGCCAGCCACACCGCCACCAACACCGATAGAATAGGCAGCGGCGGCGACGCGGGCGCTGAACTGATCCTGCGCAAACTGGTGCGCAACATCACCAAAAACACGACCGAGGGAACTGCAAATATCGGCGACATCGGCGATACACTCACCTATCGGATCGTGATGCAAAACCCGACGCCGTCGCTTCTGACCAATGTCAGAGTCAACGACATGACCCCGGCCTACACTGTCTTGGCAACACCGGTGCAGACGCCGGTGACGCTGTTGCCGGGGGTGACCTGTCATCTCTCAGTTCCGGCCAGCGGCAATATAACCGGCTATGTCGGACCGTTGCAGTGGACCTGCCCGAACGGATTTCCGGCCAACAGCGAGGCGTCGCTATCGTTCAGCGTCAGGATCGCACCTTAGGCGGCGGGCCGTTTAGATTTCAGATCGCCACCGCGCCGCCTGTTCCCGCACGCGCTCGGGCGCGGTTCCGCCATAGCTCGTGCGAGAGCGTGTCGAGCTTTCGACACTAAGAACGTCAAACACTGCCGCCGTGATGCTCGGCTCGACACTCCGCATATCTTCAAGCGACAGAGCCTCCAGCGCCACGCCTTTATCTTCGGCCATTTTAACCAGCGAGCCGGTGACATGGTGCGCATCCCGAAACGGCATGTTCAACTCGCGCACCAGCCAATCGGCCAGATCGGTCGCGGTTGAAAATCCGTGCCCCGCCGCCGCGTGCAGCCGTTCGCGGTTCGGCTCCATATCGCGAACCATGCCGGTCATGGCCGACAGCGCCAGCCCCAGCGAGTCCGCCGCATCAAACACCGGCTCTTTGTCTTCCTGCATATCCTTCGAATAGGCGAGCGGCAGCCCCTTCATCACGGTCAGCAGACTAACCATCGACCCCATAATCCGGCCAACCTTGGCACGGCACAGCTCGGCTGCATCGGGGTTGCGCTTTTGCGGCATAATCGACGAACCGGTCGTAAACTTGTCGGACAGGCGCACAAAGTTGAATTGCGCGGACGACCAGATCACCAACTCCTCCGACAACCGGCTCAGGTGGGTCGCACAGATGGATGCCGCGCTCAGAAACTCAATCGCAAAATCTCGATCCGAAACCGCATCCAGCGAATTTGCGGCGGGGCGGTCAAAGCCCAGCGCCTTGGCGGTCATTTCGCGATCAATCGGAAAACCGGTTCCGGCCAGCGCCGCCGCGCCCAGCGGCGACTCGTTCATCCTCACCCGCGCATCGGCGAAACGCGAACGGTCCCGCGCAAACATCTCGACATAGGCCATCATGTGATGGCCCCACGTCACCGGTTGCGCCGTCTGTAAATGCGTAAAACCGGGCATCACCGCATCCGCGCCGCGCTCGGCCTGATCCAGAAAAGCACCGATCAATCCGGCCAGCGCCGTATCGACATCATCCAGCCGGTCACGCACCCACAACTTGAAATCGGTCGCGACCTGATCGTTCCGCGAGCGCGCCGTGTGCAACCGCCCCGCCACATCACCGATCTTTTCCCGCAAACGCGCCTCGATATTCATATGAATGTCTTCAAGCGCCCGCGAGAACGGAAACGTCCCCGCCTCTATCTCGGCCTGTATCTCGTCAAGCCCTTGTGAGATCGCGTCAACATCGGGCTGTGTTAGGATACCGGCAGAACCGAGCATGGCAGCATGGGCCATAGAGCCGCGAATATCCTGCGCAGCGAGCCGCTGATCGAACCCGATAGAGGCGTTGATCTCCTCCATGATCGCGTCGGGGGCCATCGCAAAGCGCCCGCCCCACATGGAATTCGCTGTTTTTGTGCTATCTGATGTCATAACCGCCGAACCTTCGAGGAGCCTGATCCGATGACGCCCAAGCTGAAAGCTCTGATCGCCGTCGTTGCGGTTTTTACGACCGCCGCATGTCTTTATGTCGGACCGACCTTATACGGCAACAAAACATCGCAATCAAAAACAGGTTCTGTCGATGAATCCACTCCGCCGGCCACGCAGGCCGCGGCGTTGCCGTCCGGCACGGATTCGAAAGCCTCTGGTGAACAAACGGGCACATCCGTTCTCGACGTCAATCAGAGGGCGCAATTTGTTGCGCTTTTGCCGTCCGATTTCGGAAAGTTCACGCTCCACGACGAACCACGTCCTTTCCGGGACAAGACCTTCCTCAACGCACAGGGCGAGGAAATCGACCTGCACAGCTTTGACGGCGGTCTGACGATGGTTAATTTCTGGGCGACGTGGTGTCCTCCATGCCTCAAGGAACTGCCCGGAATGGACAGGCTACAGGCGAAACTGGCCGGAGAGGGGCTGAATATCGTGGCAATCTCGCTGGACCGCGGCGGTTTGAAAAAGGCGGACACATTCTGGAAACGGGCACAAATGAAGATGCCGCTTTACGCCGACCCCGATAAAGACCTCGCACAGCAGATGGGCGTCATCGGCCTGCCGGTCACCGCAATTCTCGGCCCCGACGGGCGTGAAATCGGACGCCTGATCGGAGAGGCGGAATGGGACTCAGAGCAAGCTCAGGAAATGCTGCGCTTCCTCATCGGTGCAACAAACGCTAGCGGTCCCCTCCGAAAGGAAGCATCCGCGTCAGCACCGAATCGCGCAGGATAAAATGATGATACAGAACCCCCGCGACATGCAGCAGTAACAGCCCTGCCAACACGTAACCCGCATACACATGCACGCTGTGGAACAGACCGGCCAGATACCGGTCACCGGGCGCGATCGGGTCCGGTAGCTCGAACAGGCCAAACACCATATTCTTGATCTGGGCAGGATAGGCGTCCGCATCGTTCAAAGGCGATGCCGACGACATCAGCCATCCGCTCAGCGGTAAAATAAAGATCAGAACGTACAACCCGTAATGGGTCATCCCGACTGCTATCCTCTGCCAACCCGGCGTCTCGTATGGCAATCCGGGAACAACAGGCGCGAACCAGCGCCACAGAATACGCAGACAGCCGAGCACGAAAACAACGAACCCGAATGATTTGTGCTGTTGCGTCAGGTCAACCCGCGCCGTGGTCGCCTCCAGCATGTCGGGATAATACCAATCGGTAAAATTGGCCATAAAAACGCCGGTGGCCGCCAGTCCGATAATCAGAACCGCCATCACCCAATGCAACAGCTTGGCAGGCCAGCCCCAACGGGTAAGTGTATTCTGCAAGGCCATCCCACCCTCTTTTTCCGCATTGCGGTCAAGCGGGCGCTATAATCGAACCCATTAAACGATACTGTTAGCGTCTGGGATTCAGGTTACAAGCCTCCGGTCCTCCATTTTCAGGCAAATGGGCGGAAGCCGGACGATTTCCCATCAAGATTTTGTGTGCGAGAGCGCCCGCAGGCGACCCCGCACATTCAGCAAGGCTGAAATCAGCCGTCTTTGTAAATTTCCAGATCGACACGCACAGGTACATCGTTGCCAATCGCGCCGGCACCATAGGAAATACCGTAATCGGTGCGGTCGATGGTCGTCTCAGCAACGAAACCGGCAGTCATCAGCTTTTTGCCGAAGGGGGACGGACCCTTCTTACGCAGCGTCACCTCGAACGTCTCTTCGTTCGTCGTTCCGTTCATTGTCAGATCACCGGTCATCGTCGCGGTGTCGTCGCCGGTCATTTCAATGCTGGTTGATGTGAAAACGATCTCGGGATGATCTTCAACACTCAAGAAGTCAGGCCCGCGAACATGTTCGTCGCGTTTTGCCCAGCCGGTGTCGATGCTTGGGGCATCAATCGTGAAAACGACACTCGACTTCGTCGGATCTTCCGCGTCGAAATCAATCTCCGCATCAAATTCGCTAAAGCGGCCATGAGTCATCGAGAAACCGAGGTGATCAATTTGGAAGGTGATCGCCGTATGCGATTTATCCAACGTGTACGGTTCGGCCATAACGGTCGTTGCCGCTGTGGAAACCGCGAGTGCAACCGCAAGGGAAGGGAATGAAAAGCGCATAGATTAACTCCATCTGATCGACCGCCGGCAGGCGGTTCATGCCTCTAACGCAGAAATGTAGCGTTTGATCCGAAAAACGAGGAAATCAATAAAATGTCGCTGAATTAAGGGGGCCGATAACAGTGACGTTATGCGCCCCGCCTAACCTTAACGGGTCGGAACGGGTTCTGCGCCTCGATAATCGTAAAATCCGCGTCCGGCCTTCCGGCCCAGCCATCCTGCCTCGACGTATTTCACCATCAGCGGACAGGGACGGTATTTCGTGTCGGCCAGCCCGTCATGCAGAACATTCATAATCGCAAGGCAGGTATCCAAACCGATAAAATCGGCCAGTTCCAGCGGTCCCATCGGGTGGTTTGCGCCTAATTTCATGGCCTTGTCGATGCTTTCGACCGTTCCGACCCCCTCGTAAAGCGTATACACTGCCTCGTTGATCATCGGAACCAATACACGGTTGACGATAAATGCCGGAAAATCCTCGGCGCTCGCGGCTTCTTTACCCAACGACGCCACGACGGCCTTCATCGTCGAATACGTCGCCTCGTCCGTTGCGATGCCACGGATCAATTCGACCAGCCGCATAACCGGCACAGGGTTCATAAAGTGCAGGCCCATGAACTTTTCAGGGCGATCTGTCGACGACGCGAGGCGGGTAATCGAAATCGACGACGTATTCGAGGTCAGGATCGCGCTTTCGGGTACAATCGGCAGCAGACTCGCAAAGATTTTCTTTTTCAGATCCTCGCGCTCGGCGGCGGCCTCAACCACCAGATTAACGTCCGAAAAGGCATCCAGATCCGTGGCGCACTGAATTCGCGCCAACGCGGCTTCGCACTCCGCCTCCGAAATCATCTCCTTTCGGACCTGACGCCCGAGATTTCCGCGTATCGTCTCCATCGCCGCATCAAGCGCCGATTGTTCAAGATCGCTCAGCACAACATTGTATCCGGTCAGAGCAAAGACGTGTGCGATGCCGTTGCCCATCTGCCCCGCGCCCACGACGCCGACTTTCTGGATTTGGGGGACAAGGCTGGTCATAGAGACTCCGGGCAAATGGTGCAGTGCAAGATAAAACTATATGCACCCAATTAACGCGGGCGCAAGGGCCATGCGGATTGACGCGGCCCGACCCTCCCCCCATCGTCTGCGGGACAACCACGCAAAGGGACGACCATGGCCAAACGATACAACCGAATTCTTCTGACCGGAGCCGCCGGAAACCTCGGAAAAGTGCTGCGCGAGTCGCTGCCTGCACATTGCGAAAACCTGCGCATTTCCGACCGGGACGAAATGACGGACATCGCCGCGCACGAGGAGGCGGTCGTCTGCGACCTAGCCGATGCCGACGCATGCCTCGCTCTGACCAAAGACGTTGACGCGATCATCCATATGGGCGGTCAAAGCATCGAGGGTTCGTGGGAAAACGTCCTGAACGCGAACATCATCGGCTTTTACAATATGTACGAAGGCTGCCGCAAAAACGGCGTCAAACGCCTTATCTGGGGATCATCAAATCACGCCATCGGTTTCTATCCCCGCACACAAGTCATCGACGCTTCGGTCTATCCGCGTCCGGACACCAATTACGGCGTCTCAAAAGTCTTCGGCGAGGCGGTTTCACAGTATTACTGGGACAAGTACCACTTCGAAAGCGTGTCTATCCGTATCGGATCATGCTTCCCCGAACCGCTTGATCGGCGGATGCTGGCGACATGGCTCAGCTTCCGCGATTTTCAGCATCTGATCGACCGCTGCCTGATTGCGCCGCGCGTTGAACACACGATCATCTATGGCATTTCCGACAATGATGAAAAGCTGTGGGACAACAAGCTCGCCTCGCATCTCGGCTACCGCCCGAAAGACAACGCCGAGGATTATCGTGCCAAGGTCGAGGCGGCGTCCGAGCAAAAGGGCATCGACGATCCGATGTTTAAATACGATGGCGGCGGCTTTGCGGGCCAACCGCATTTTGACGACGTGAACCCGTCGTGAAGGTCTACACGCTCAAAAACTGCGATACCTGCAAAAAGGCGCTGAAGTGGCTTGATACGCAGGGTATCTCCTTCGAGAACCACGACGTCCGCGCCGACGGCGTAGACCCCACCTGGCTCGGACCGGTGGTCGAAGCATTGGGGTGGGAGGTCGCCGTCAATCGCCGCAGCACAACATGGCGCGGTCTGCCCGACGCAGATAAGCAGAATTTGGATACGGCCAAGGCAACCGCGTTGCTTGTGGCCAACCCCACCTTGCTGAAACGCCCGGTCTTCGTCAGCGGCGATACGGTCCTATGCGGCTTCGACGCAAAAACCCAAGCCGCCCTCAAAACAATCTGACCACCCTCCCCCGACATCAAACGATTTTCGGGGGAGGCAAATTATGCGAAGCACTCAATCAAACTGCTTCAGATATTCGATCACCGCCAGCCGGTCTTCTCGATCCTTTAAGCCGGCGAAAGACATTTTCGTGCCCTTCAGATACGCCCGAGGCTTTTCAAGATAACCTGACAACGCATCCGCGTCCCAAACCAGCCCCTCGCTCGCGGCCTCCTTCATTGCCTTGGAATACTTAAAACCATCCACTTCACCGGCGGCACGGCCCAGTAGACCGGACAAAATAGGCCCGGCCTTGTTTTTTGCACCCTCGCCAACCTGATGGCAGGATTTACATTTCCGAAAAATCTTTGCACCCGCCTCGGCCAACGCCGGATCAATCTCAAGCACTCTCTCTGCATCCGCCTCTTCGGGTTCGTCGCCATCACCCTCAGGCGTCACATCCAGCACCAGCGCTCGCATCGTCACCCTAACGGCGCCTTTGGTGCAATCTGTCATGCACGGTTCGGCAACAGAAAGAGCGGGCGTGTCGGGCCGGACGTCTTCGCCAAAACCATCGGCGTTCGGCATCTCGATGTCGCCGAAGGTGGCTTGAGAAAGTACAAATTCGTCATCCTCGATCACGTCATTCATATACAACAAATATGCGGTGATCGCGTAAACCTCGTCATCCGTCAGTGATTGCGCGTTGCCAAATGGCATCGCCCGATGCACGTAATCAAAAATTGTTGACGCATAGGGCCAATAAGACCCGACGGTCTTCACAGGCCGATCGTCTGTCAGCGTATCAAAGCCGCCCACCAACTGCGGCCAACGGTCAACGCCTTCACCAAAATCGCCGTGGCAATGAGCACACTGATCGCTGAACAGTTCCTCCCCGTCCAGTGCTGTTCCCTGCCCTGCAGGCAGACCCTGACCGTCTGGCCGGACATCAATATCCCAAGCTGCAATCTCGTCTGAAGTCGCGACCCGGCCAAGCCCCAGCGACTCTGCAGTTGCGGGCATCGCGGTCAACGCGATTAATACGGCAAGCCTAACCGACCTCAACATTCTCTACCTCCCCACCTCGGCGGACATGCCACGTCTGAATTCCGTTGTTGTGATAGATAGACTCCGTCCCGCGAACCGCGCGCAACGCGTCCTTCGTCGGCTGAACATTGCCGTCTGAATCAATTGCGCGTGACTGCAGCAACAGCTCACCGCCATCCCAGTCAAATTCGTGGTAAAAACGGTGCAGCGCCTTTCCGTGGCTCGGCCCATCCAAACGCGCCGTCACCCAGTTCCGGCCTCCGTCCGTCGAAACATCAACCCGCTTGATCGTGCCGCGACCTGACCATGCAAGGCCGCTGAGAACCGTATGTCCCTTCCCATGCGTGACCGGCGCTTGAGGGCTGGGGTTCGTGATAACGGACTTCACATCCATCTCCCACGTAAACCGGCGTGCCTTTCCGTCAGCCATCAGGTCCGTATATTTCGAAGTCTCCTCGCGGTGATGCCAAGGCATGTCGCCAACTTCCAAACGGCGCAGCCACTTGACCCACATATTGCCCTCCCAACCGGGAACGACGAGGCGTAGTGGATAGCCCTGTTCGGGGCGCAGGGCCTCGCCATTCATGGCGAATGCGATCATGCAATCATCCAGCGCCTTTTCCATCGGGATAGAACGGGTCATCGCCGCCGCGTCCGCTCCCTCCGGCATGACCCATTTTCCGGTCGCCTTTACACCGGCTTCGGCCAACACGGTCCGCAGGGAAACGCCCGTGTACATCACGCAATGCACCATCCCGTGCGTAAACTGACAGCCATTCAGCTGCGCACCGCGCCACTCCATTCCGCTATTGGCAGCACATTCCAGAAAGTAAATTTTATTTTCGCGCGGAAACCGCTGTAGATCCTCCATTGTGAAGACCAACGGTTTATCGACCAGCCCGTTGACCATCAGACGGTGTTTTGCAGGGTCAACATCTGCGACGCCGGAATGGTGACGCTCAAAGCAAAGGCCGTTCGGAGTAATGATCCCTTCCAGCCGATGCAGAGGAGTAAAGTTGATTGACGAGGTTGTATCTGCGGTTAGCCATTCGACATTGCGCCGCACAGTATCCGCTTCGTGCTGCGACGGCATACCATAGGGCGCGGCATCCACCGGCGAACCCAGTTCCTGATTCCAAGGCTGGATTTCAGTGATTGCCGGATCACTTGCGCGTGACGGCGAGGCCAGCAGGCTTCCGGCGGTTGCGGCCGCCCCGGTTATGAGAGAGCGGCGACTCAACGTGTCATCCATTACGGCCTCCAACTGTGAAATACAAACAAACTACGCCTCAGGAACTGCGGATCACCGAACCACTTTGATCGCGCTGTTTACGTCGGGAGAGACGGTTCCGACATCTTTTAAATGCGCTTCGACCACATCCCAGATCGGCGGACCCTCGGTATTCTCATTGACACTCGCCCACCCCGCCACGGTGTATTCCCGACTTGGGTCTATCGGTTTTCCCGATGCCAAAAGCGTCATCTCAGAAATTCGTTCACCGGCGGCTGCGTTGACGTCAATGCGATAGCCCATACCCCCGACACGAACCATGTCGCCGCCCTGTTGATAATAAGGATCGGGATTAAAAAGATTGTCGCAAACATCTTCGAGAATGACCTTCAGAAATTCGCCTGTCATCTGACTGCGGTACGCGGCGGGATAAGTCATGGCCGTCGCATTGTGCAGATCCTCGACGGTAATATTCTCGCCGCCGATAAGACTCGGTCCCCACCGGAACCCCGGTGACAACGCTATCTCGGCATCGCGTTGCGATATCAGCGCATCACAGATCATATCGTCCCACGTGCCATTAAAGTTTCCGCGGCGGTAGAGCGTTCCGTCCGTCTTGCCGACCACACGGGAAAGCTCGTCGGCATAGGGTGCGCGCACTTCGTCGATCAATGCGGCGACATCGGCATCCGGCGTGATGACATCCGAGAACACAGGGATCAGGCGATAGCCGTAAGCTTTGACCTTACCGCCCTGAACATCCAAATCCAGCCGCGACACAAACTTGCCGTTTGATCCGGAGGCAATCAGCAACGTCTCGCCCACCTGAACCGGCTCGGGCAAGGCGTCATGCGTATGGCCGGTCAGGATAACATCAATCCCCTTCACACGACCCGCGAGTTTGCGGTCAACGTCAAAGCCATTGTGTGAAAGCAATACGATCAGATCTGCGCCTTGTTCGCGCGCCTCGTCTACGATTTCCTGAACACGCTTTTCACGGATACCAAAGCTCAGATCAGGGAACATCCACCCGGGATTGGCAATCGGCATGTATGGAAACGCCTGACCGATAACCGCAATCTGAACACCGTTTTTCTCAAACATTTTCATGGGTTCAAAGGCTGGCTCGTCCCATTCTTTATCGTAGATATTCGCACCCAGAAACGGAAAGGGCAAATCCTCGATCACATCGCGTATATAATCGCCACCATAAGTAAACTCCCAATGCGACGTCATCGCATCAGGCTCGAGGGCATTCATAACTCTAATCATGTCCTGCCCCCTGGTTTGGTTCGCCGTATAGCTCCCCTGCCAGGTATCCCCACCGTCAAGCAATAAGGCATAGGGGCGATCAGCCCGGATACGTTTGAGTACCGAGGCCAGTCGATCAATCCCGCCCATACGGCCATAGTCATTTGCCAAAGCCGCGAAATCCTGCGACGTTAGCGCATACGCGTGCGGGCTGCCCGCCTCCAGATTAAACATCTTCAGAAAATCTTCGCCCGTCACATGAGGCGGTTTTCCGGCGGCTTCGCCCACTCCGATATTTACAGATGGTTCGCGAAAATAGACCGGCTTCAACTGCGCATGGATATCGGTAATATGCATCAAGGTCACATTGCCTACACCGGCCATGTCTATCAGCGCATCTTCCGAAATCGCTTGTTGCGCCGCTGCCCGCGACCACCCGCCACCAAAGCCGGTCAAGGCTGTGGCCGCTACAGAAGCCTGCAAAAACTCTCGCCGTGAAATCATGGCATAGCTCCGCTGCGGCGCTAAATGCGCGTTTAAATCAGGAGTGAAGATTGAAATAACCCCGCATCAAAATGCGGGGAGTATTCGGTCAGCCGACTTTGATTTTCTTCTCGATTTCAAAGTCGCCGTCATTGTCGGTTTTCCAAAGGAAGGAAACCGTACCGGACTCGGGCACTTTGAGAGTGAACTCGATATAAGGGTTCGTCGAAACCGCAGGGTCGACATCAACCTCAAAAAGCGTCTCGCCGTTAAAGCTGGCCGAGAAGTAATTCACGATATCCTGCGGGATAACCTCGCCGGTTTTCTTGTCCTTGCGCTGCCCCGACTCCATCGGGTGAGCAAGCAACGTTTTGATCGTTACGATCTCACCGGCCTCGGCTTTTTTCGGTACTTTCACACGGGGTTTGATCTTCGCCATATCCTTAGCCTCCACATCCGCCGATTGTGACCTTGATCGCGCGCGTCGCACGATGGATCGATCCATCCTTCATCCGAGCAAGCGCAACGACATCTTGCGTCTTTGCGAGGCGGATACGTGTCGATGCCCGGGCTTCGCCTGACAGCGCGCTGAAACGGAATGTTGCAACACCGGGGTTCGGATTGCCGCTCGCCAGAACGAGGATTTCCTCGACCATGTCATCGCCCTCCATCGCACTTTCGACCGAAACTTCGATGGGAACCGAATTGCCGTTCTCGGCAATCTCCGGCGCATCAATTTCGATCCGCATCTCACTGGGCTCAATACCACCGACAAATGAGGCGACTGCCTCTTCTGTGGTCATTTCCTTGGCGAAAGCAGAAAGGCCGAACGATACGCTCGCCACACCTGCCGCACCGAACATCAGCGCATTCCGTCGCGTGATCTCGATTGTCATCCGATCCTCCCTCAAGTCCTGTTTCTCAGGAACACATTCAAATAAATAAATACACGGAAATTTGTGAAATGCAAGCCGTCATCGCCAACGCAGCCGCTCTAACAACGGCCCGACCACACTGCCATTCACCAGCCATTGCAGACCGCACCAAGCCCCGGCGATCATGGATAAAATCGCGAACGGCGCACTAACCGCCATCACCGACGCCGCCGACAATCCTTGGCCGACGGTACAACCCATCGAAAAGACACCGCCGGTTCCCATCAGAGCCGCGCCCAGAATCTGGCGCTTGAGTGTGCGCGCATCGTCGCACGCCTCCCAGCGAAACTCGCGCTTCCACAGCGCGCCGATCAACGAACCGATCAGGACACCGAAAACGCCAGCCGCGCCAAAGCGCAGCGCGGTCCCGCTCGATGTCATCAGAAAAATCATCGAATCCCCGACCGGACGCACAAAGCTGTAACTTCGGATCACCGTCTCGCCGAAATTCACATCATGCCGCCATGCCGTCGCGGCCCAGCCGGCAACGATAACAAGACCCACGGCGCAACCCCACATCAACGCCGACGTATCGCGGCGCAGACGCACGGCCATGGCGAACAGAAGGATCAACCCGGCAGAAACGGATACAATCCCCGCAGGAATTCCCGATATGCCCGCGACGATATGGGCCAATCCTGTCTCGCTGGCGGGGCTCGGTGTCTCGCCGATATAACGCGCCCGCAGCACGCCAATCGCTCCGCTACTGGCAACATATCCGGTAATGCCGATGATAAGCGCCACCACCAGTCCGCTCAGGTCACCGCCACCAAGCCGCGCCAACGCGCCAAAGCCGCATGTTCCGACCAGTGCCATTCCGACACCGAACGCAAACCCGCCAAGCACCGTCGACAGCAGCGGTACGAGGTTGCTGAGGTAGAACACCCGGGAGACCGGCAGGAAATTCAAAAAACCCAACAGCGCTGTTCCGACAATCGCGACTGCGATTGCGAGGCCCCATGTCGCCAATCGCGCGGTTCCCGCACCAAAACTCGCGTCTTCAATCGCACCCAGACTGCAAAAACGGCCAACGCGCGCCGCCAACCCCAGAACGACGCCGCCAAGACAGCCGATCATTAAGGGCAGCCAATCGGCGGTTTCCATCAGAACCTCTTGTCTACAGCAGCGTGCGAACAAGCGTTCTGCACGTATTACTTTTCGATCTCGCAGAACATCTCGTGCAGCGCGGATACAACCTGCGCGACACGCGGATCAGCAATCTTATAGTAGATAGCCTTTCCCTCTCGCCGCGCAGTCACCAGTCCATCACTGCGCAGCCGCATTAACTGTTGCGATACGGCGGGCTGGCGCATTGACAGCAATGCTTCGAATTCTGTGACCGTTTTTTCTCCGCTCACCAGATGGCACAGCATCATCAACCGGCCTTCATGGGCGAGCGCCTTCAAAAACCCGGTCGCTTCGCAAACCTGCTCCATCATGGAATCCATCTCGTCGGGCGCGAGATTGTTCAGGTCGGCTATCGTCATGGGCAGTTCCTTCATGCACGGCGGTAGAGGCAACATGTAGCCTCTACCCAGCGCACATAACAGGGATTTTGCTTTTTTCTACCCCCAGGCGTCCCTTGAAATCGCCTCATACCATCCCACCGCCTCGGATGCTGTGGCCGCGCGGATATCCGCGCTTTCACCGACCTGCGAGATGAATCCTTCTGTCTTGGTGATTTTATCCTTGCCCGATTTGTAGTCGGCTCCGACTTTCACCCCGTCATCTTCAGCCAACAGCGACCAGCACGTGTTGCGAAAGCGGGGCGGGAATGCCTTACCGACGCCCATCGCCGCTCTGACCTGATTCGCGACAACTTTTGCTTGGCTGTTGGCCGAAAAACCTGACTTGGGCATATCGCCATTCGCACAGGCATCGCCCAGCACGTGCACGCCCTTCACCAGCGTTGACTCCATCGTTACGGGGTCCACCGGCGCCCAGTCGCCGTCCCCGGTCAAACCGGAATCAATCGCGACTTTTCCTGCCTTTTGCGCCGGAATCATATTGATCACATCCCCCTCGAACGTCTCGTCGTCCAAAGTCGTAACCGTCATCGCTTTTGCATCAACCGAGGCGATCCCGCCGCCGGTGAACTCTGCGGGCACAAACTCGACCATACCCGGAGTGTGCCGTTCCCACGCCTCCTGAAACAGCGCCATCTTAGAGTGCTTGTCCTTGGCATCGAGGATAAGGATTTTGCCGGACGGATTTTTCTGCTTCATAATCGAAGCCACCATCGAAACACGCTCGTACGGCCCCGGCGGACAGCGGAACGGATTGGGCGGCGGACAGATAATAAATGTCCCGCCCTCGGGCATTGCTTCGACCTGCTTTTTCAAAAGTTGCGTTTGCGGACCGGCCTTGTACGCATGCGGAATTCTGGTCGCCGCGACGTGCTCGTCATATCCGTCATACAAATCGAATTTAAAGTCGATACCCGGTGCAACGACGACCCGGTCGGCAACGAGAGTCGATCCGTCCGCTAGGATCACTTTCCCGCTTTCAACGGCTTTCGCGCGCTGGTGAATAACGTCAACGCCGTGCGCACGCATCGCATCATAGCCATGGGACAGCTTATCCAAGTCCCAAAAACCGCCAAGGTAGAGATTGGAAAAAAAGCACGTCGTATGAAGCGGGTTTTGCTCGACGAGCGTAACATCAATGGCCCCGCCTGAGTCTTTAGCGGCGTATTTTGCGAGCGTTGCGCCCCCGGGACCGCCGCCGACGACAATTAATTTTTGCGCGGCGGCACGGGCAACATTCGGCGCGAACAAAGTCACGGCTCCGGCTGCTGCAACGAGTTTACCAAGGTCTCTGCGTGTCGGCTGCATTATCTGTACTCCCATGATTATTCAGCTATCTGCGCGGCAAAATAGGCCGCGACTGCAATGCGTTGCTCGTCATCCAGCGAGCGCGCCACGAGACTCATTGCCGAGTTTTCGCGCTCCCCATTCGCGTATTGGATCAATGCTAGGTGCGTGTACCACGCCTCCAACCCCGCAATGGGCGGCATGCCTTCGTCGGCATCCGCGTTATGGCACGAGGCGCACTCACTGCCGAGGTATTCACCATATTCAAGATCGGCCTGTGCATAGAGCTCGGCGTTTGCCATCTCCAAATCGTCGGCATCGACCTCGACGGTTAACTCGGAAAAAAATTCCGAAATCAATGTCGCCGCATCTTCGGCGTAGAAATCCAGAAACATGTGACCGGCCCCGTCGACCAATTCAAAACGCAGACGGTCGCTTCGCATCGGAATGAAGATTGCCGGAACTTCGGGAACGGTTGTATCTTTGCTGCCGGCGATCACCAGAACCGGCACGTCAATATCGGGCGTGTATGTCTCCGCCCCTGTCGGCTGTTCCGGGTGATACGAAGCGTGACTCTCCGCTGTCGCCTCGGTCGGACCGCAGTAAAGGAAAGATGCCGTTTTGACGTAGGTCAGATCTGTACCATCGGTGGTCTGCATCACGATGCCCTCAAGCGTCGGTGATCTTTTATACGCCCGCTCGGCTCCGTTTGCGGTCGCCGGTGCAATCAAGACAACGGCAGAAAGACGCTCATCCTTTGCCGCTACCCGCGCCACCTGCTTGCCACCGCGGCTATGACCAATCACAGCCAACCGGTCGTGGCCTCGCGTTTTCAGCCAGTCAATCCATGCGCTGATTTCCCCGTCCGCATCTTCGTCGCGATGCGTATGTCTGCGCTCACAATCATACATTCCGCGCCGCGCGCTGACATCCAGAGAGAGCGTATGTGCAAGCGAAGACACGCCTTGCTCGGCCAGCGACTCCTGCAGCGCCTCGATCAGTTCCATGTCCTTATGCGCCAGCGTCCCATGGGTGATAACGGCAACAGGCCCCGAGGCTTCTTCGGCCCGCACAAAGTCCGCAAGCAGCATCCGCCCCTCATGCTCCAAGGTCACTTCTTCCGCGGAGGCAAAGGTCGCAGCCGTTAGGAATGCAACACTACAAACATTTTGTGTGAAATACCGGCGCACGGGAAGGAAATCTCCATTCAGTATCAAGCAGCTCCGCAAACCTGCGTGGCTGCATTCGACAAACCCTGATCCCGACCGCAGCCGGGATCAGATCATCGGTACAGCAATCAGTTGCGAACCGCCGGTGTCTCGATCGGCAAGCCGTTACCGCGCCAGGATGTGTATAGTTCAAGCGCGAGAAAATCGTCTTCTCCGACTTTGAACGGTTCGGCGCGGATATTTTTCATACAGCCCTTGAACCGGCGGTGAGTCGAACCGACTCCCTGCCATTTCATCCGGTATGTCGGAAAACCATTTGTCTGCCCTTGGCTCAGGTGATCGGCGCGGATGTAATTGCCATAGTTATCTTCGTGGCAATGCGCACACGACATGTCGAGCTGACCATATCGCGTGTAATACATTTCCTTACCGCGCTCGAACAGAGCCTCGGCATCACCATCCACAACAACATTCACCGGCTCACCCCGATCCGCATGGCGGACAAGTACCGTCATACCCAACAGATCCGGCTTGTCATATTTCCAAGCCTTCGCTCCCATTCGTTCGGTGCGACAGTGATTGATCTGATTCTCGATATTGCGAAACGCGCGATGGTCGCCCTTTTCAGTAAACTTGGGATAGGTTGATCCGACCCCCTGCATCGCCTCCAACGGATCATCACCGTGACAATCCGCGCAGGATTTTTCGGCGCTGCCCTCGGCAACCGACCATTGGTCCGCCGCCTGATCGAGCAGCAGCATTCCCGGATTTTCGAAATCGTCGTCCTGGGTTTCCTGCGTAGACTTAATGCGGAATTCATAGCCCGAAATAACCTCGGTCAGCGGGCTGTCTTCGCTTGTCGGTTCAACGGCTTTATAACCATCCGCCAACTCGGCAACGGCATAACTTGCTCCGGTCAACATCGCCGCACCGGCGAGGATCGAAATGACTCGTTTCATGGCGTGTTCCTTTCGATCACTCTTTGAGAGTCTGGAGATAGGCGACAACATCTTCGACCTGTTGCGCCGACAGGATTGTCTTTCCGGCGAACTTTTCAGCCGAACGGTTTGTCCCGCCGGCACGATAGAACGACGGCATTATCGTATCCGGCAGTTCGGACTTCGGATTTACGATACGGGCGCGCAGTTCCCCTACGCTATAAACATCGGCGACACCATCAAGCGCCGGCCCGACCTCGCCATGGAACTGTTCCGTGTCCAGCAAGTCCGTGACCATATGACAAGCCAGACAGTTTCCTTGTTTGCGATTTGCAAATATCGCACGGCCCGTTTCTGGATCACCGGCCTTTTCAGTCAGCGGTGTATCAAGTGCACCTTCGACGATTTTTACGTCGCCCGGTGCAATTTCCGCTGCGCCCGCGCCACTTGCCAGCCCGCAAAAAATAGCGACGGCGACTGCATGCCTCAGCTTCATAAAATCCTCCCAGTAAGCTTTTTGCTTTTCCGTTTCACTAATTCGTGACGTAGATTGGGGAAAAATTCAAGAGTATGAATGAAATAAAATCGGAGGCACGAATGCTAAGGCTAATCATCTTCGCCACGACTCTCTGCGTGCCGGTACAGGCCGCGGAACTCGTGATGTTCGAAAGCGACATCTGCCCGTTTTGCGAAAAATGGGATGACGATCTAGCGGGCGTTTATCCGAAAACATCCGAGGGAAAGCGGGCCCCACTGCGCCGCGTGGACAATGATTTACCCTTGCCCGACGACCTTGGCGGCGTCCGCCCGATCCGCTACACACCAACTTTTGTGCTGGTCAATGAGGGCGTCGAAATCGGTCGCGTGACCGGTTATAACAGCGAGGATTTTTTCTGGGGGTTGCTCGGGGAACTCATCAAAAAGCTCCCCGAAGAAGATCATCAGGAGGGGCGCGTCAACGAAAACACATCAAAGACCGTCGAGTAATCGTGATAACCCAACCTCGCCAAAGGGTTATAGCTGCCGACGTCAAGTTTGCCGTCTTTGATCGCCGCGTCTGCAATGTGAACGCCGACGACTTCACCATAAATCACCGTGTATCCCGGCTGGCCATTCGGTCCGGGCAGCGGCAGCGAGTCGAAAAGCTTGCACTCCATCGCCACCGGCGCATCTGCAATGCGCGGCGGCTTGACCAGCGTTGACGGCGCCTTTGCAAGACCCGCCGCTTCGAATTCATCAACATCCGCCGGATAACCGCCGGAAGACACGTTCATGGCATCCCGCATTTCATGGGCGACAACGTGAATGACAAACTCCCCGGTGGCGAGACAGTTCGCGCGCGTGTCCTTGTTTTGCGATGGAGTCGGGGGGGCGCAGGAAAACATCACAATCGGCGGAACGTCGCTAACGCCATTGAAAAAACTGAAGGGTGCAAGGTTCGCCACCCCGTCCTCGCTTAGGGTCGAAACCCACGCAATGGGACGCGGAGCAATAATCGCTTTGAACGGATTGTAGGGAAGGCCGTGGCCGTCTTTGGGTTCGTAGAACATTTATTTCCTCTTACCGGCCCTCGCCGGAGATCAACGCTAAATCAGGCAAACAACGCGGCATGTGCATCGCGCAAGACATTTTTTTGCACTTTTCCCATGGTATTGCGAGGCAGTGCCTCACTGAAAAATACCCGCTTCGGCTGTTTGAACTTCGCCAGCTTATCCTCTAGCGCGGCGAGGATTGTCGACTCGTCCGTTCCGTTGCCGACGACAATCGCAACCACCGCCTCGCCAAAATCGGGATGCGGTACGCCGATCACGGCAGACTCCGTGACACCCGACATATCGTCGATCACACTCTCGACTTCCTTCGGGTAAACGTTAAAGCCGCCGGTGATGATCAGATCTTTGCCGCGCCCGACGATAATGACATAGCCGTCCTCGTCGATCATGCCGAGATCGCCGGTGATGAAGAAGCCGTCCTCGCGCATTTCTTCTTTGGTCTTCTCCGGCATCCGCCAATAGCCTTTGCAGACATTGTCGCCGCGCACTTCGATTGTTCCGATCTCGCCTGCCGCGACAGGCTGCCCGCTTTCGTCAACGATCCGCAGATCGACCCCCGGCAACGGAAAACCCACGGTTCCGGCGCGGCGCTCGGCGCCATAAGGGTTTGAGGTATTCATGTTGGTTTCGGTCATGCCGTAACGCTCGAGGATACGATGGCCCGTTCGTTCCTCGAACGCGCGATGGGTTTCCGCCAGTAAGGGTGCCGACCCGGACGTAAACACGCGCATATGAGCGGTCGCTTCCTTGGTAAAGCCGTCATGCCCGAGCAACCGCGTATAGAATGTCGGCACACCCATCATGGCCGTCGCATTCGGCAAATGCTCGATCACCGTATCAGCATCAAACTTCGAAAGAAAAATCATCTGACTGCCGCTTTTCATCACCGTATTGCTCGCGACGAATAAGCCGTGCGTATGATAGATCGGCAGAGCGTGGATCAGCGTATCCTTGTAGGTAAACTGCCATTCACGCACCAAAGTCTCCGCATTCGACAGCAGGTTTCTGTGCGACAGCATCGCGCCCTTTGAACGGCCCGTCGTGCCTGACGTGTAAAGGATCGCCGCAAGATCATCGGGATCGCGAGGGACATTCTCGAAACTCAGCGGCTGCGCATCCGCGGCATCAAAAAACGTTCCGGCACTTAGATCAGGCGAGCGCCAGACGCCAAAGCTATCAAGATGACAGCGGTATTTCTCGGCAATGCCGACATAACCGTCCAGTGATTTCGGATCACAC
>CALGNW010000144.1 GCA_937958345.1 uncultured Neomegalonema sp.
CGCCTCGGTATGATCAAGATCGTTGCGGACGGCTCGATCCAGGGCTTTTCAGCGCGGATGCGATTTCCGGGATATTTTAACGGCGCGCCGAACGGCCTTTGGTACGTCCCGCCGGAGCAACTGCTCGAGACCTATGAACTGGCGCTCGAAGCCGGCCTGCATGTCCACACGCATACCAACGGCGACGAGGCAACCCAGCTCGCGATTGAAATGCTGGAACGCGCGCTGACGAAGTTTCCGATACCCGATCACAGATATACACTGCAACATTGCCAACTCGCAGATGCCGCCCAGTTCCGCCGCATGGCAAAGCTGGGTATGTGCGTGAACCTCTTTGCCAACCATCACTTCTATTGGGGCGACGAGCACTACAATCTTACGGTCGGACCCGAGCGCGCCGAGCGGATGAACGCCTGTCGCACCGCGCTCGCAAACGGCATCCCGATGGCCATTCACTCCGATGCGCCGATCACGCCGCTCGGACCTCTGTTCACCGCATGGTGCGCGGTCAATCGCCTGACCGCATCGGGCCGGGTCCAAGGCGCATACGAGAAAATTGATGTCGCCGACGCCCTCTACGCCATTACGCTTGGCGCAGCCTACACCCTAAAACTCGACGGTGAGGTGGGCTCCATCGAGGCCGGCAAGCATGCCGACTTTGCCGTACTGGAGGACGACCCGACCGAGATCGGCGGCGATAAGCTAAAAGACGTCCGTGTCTGGGGAACCGTGCAGGCGGGGCGCATATTCGAAGCCACCGCACTGTCCGCTTAAGCCATGCTGCCACTCACGATCATCGGCGGATATCTCGGCGCGGGAAAAACCACCGTCGTCAATCATCTGCTCCGCAATGCGGACGGAGTGCGCCTCGCAATCCTTGTCAACGAATTCGGAGCCCTGCCCATCGACGAGGATCTGATCGAGGCGCAGGATGAGGACATCATCAGCATCGCGGGCGGCTGTGTCTGTTGCAGCTATGGCAACGACCTGACGCTGGCGCTGATGGACCTGACCAAGCTCGACCCGCCGCCAGACCATGTATTGCTGGAGGCAAGCGGCGTCGCCCTGCCGGGCGCGATTGCCGCCTCTGTGTCACTCCTGCAAGGCTATGCGCTTGACGGTATTGTCGTTCTTGCGAATGCGGAAACAGTTCAGGAGCAAGCGGTCGATACCTATATCGGCGACACGATCGAGCGGCAAATCGCGGACGCGGATCTGATCGTTCTGAATAAGACGGACGTCATTGCACCCTCCGAACAAAATGCGGTGTCGGACTGGATGCGGGCCAAGGCCCCCCATGCGGAAGTCATACCCGCAAGCCACGGCGCCTTGCCGCCCGCCGTCCTTCTACAAAGCTTTCTGGGCCGCGAGCGCATTGCGGCAAAGGCCCCTGAACATCAACCCGACCTTTATGTCACACGGGCTCTGGCCATTAATGCGCCTTGCGATGCCGAGCGTCTTGCCCGCGAACTGGCGAGCGAAGACCTCGGGTTGTTGCGCGCCAAAGGGTTCGTCAAAACCACAGGCGGCACACGGAAACTGGTGCAAGTCGTCGGACGTCGTTGGACAGTGACCGACACACCCGCGGACACATCACTCGGTGTCGTTGTAATCGGACGCAAACAAACCTTTAACGAGGATGCGCTCGACCGTGTGGTTCGCGGGGCTACCCTGGACGCCTGACCTTCTGATAGTCGAGTTTGTGTTTCCATCGCAGCGCCGATCGCCCTATCAATCGGGCAGTATCAGACCTCGTACTGCGAGGGCACGGAGGAGATGACGCATGTGGCAGTTCTGGGTGGATCGCGGCGGCACTTTCACGGACATTGTCGGGCGTAAGCCGGACGGTTCATTGTTGACGCATAAACTGCTCTCCGAGAACCCCGAACGATATAAGGATGCCGCCGTACAGGGCATTCGCGATCTGTTGAAGATCGGGCCGGACGCGCCGCTGCCGGACGGAACGATTTCTGCGGTAAAAATGGGGACCACAGTCGCGACGAATGCTTTGCTGGAACGCAAGGGCGATCCGACGCTCTTGTTGATTACCAAGGGCTTTCGCGACCTGCTGCGGATCGGCTATCAAAACCGTCCGCGCCTTTTCGATTTGAATATCGTGTTGCCCGAGTTGCTATATTCCGAGGCCGCCGAAGTACCCGAGCGTCTGGACGCCACCGGACAAATTGTCAGGCCCTTGGATGAAAACGCGGCCCGTGCCGCTTTGCAGGCTGCGTACGACAAGGGCATTCGCGGCGTCGCCATCGCTTTCATGCACGCTTACCTCAACCCTGATCACGAAATCGCAGTCGCTGCGATCGCGCGCGAGATCGGGTTCACACAGATTTCCACCAGCCACGAAACATCCAAGCTCATCAAATTAATCGGGCGCGGGGATACCGCTGTTGTCGATGCTTATCTGTCACCGATCCTTCGCCGCTACGTCGATCAGGTCGCCGACGCGCTGGATGTCGAGCGCGGCGCTTGCGAGCGGCTGTTCTTCATGCAGTCGAGCGGCGGCCTAACAGATGCGCGACTCTTTCAGGGCAAGGACGCCATTCTTTCCGGTCCTGCGGGCGGTGTTGTCGGCATGGTCAAAACGGCGGCCCTCGCCGGTTTCGACAAGGTTATCGGCTTTGACATGGGCGGCACGTCAACCGATGTGACACACTATGCCGGAGAGTTCGAGCGCAGCTTTGAGACCGAAGTTGCCGGTGTCCGTATGCGCGCGCCGATGATGAACATTCACACGGTCGCGGCGGGCGGCGGGTCGATCCTCAGCTTTCGCGACGGGCGTTATCAGGTTGGTCCCGAAAGTGCGGGGGCCGACCCCGGTCCCGCCTGTTACCGGCGCGGCGGCCCGCTGACGGTAACGGATTGTAATGTCCTGCTCGGCAAACTGAACCCCGATCATTTTCCGTCGGTCTTCGGACCGAACGCCGACCAGCCCCTCGATCAGGAAACTGTCCGTACCAAGTTCGAAGCCCTCGCCGTTCAAATCGCGACAGAGACAGGCGAGCCGGTGCAACCGCCCGAGGTGACCGCCGAGGGTTTCTTGCGGATTGCCGTCGAGAACATGGCCAATGCCATCAAAAAGATCAGTGTTCAGCGCGGTTACGATGTCACCAGATATACGCTGAATTGCTTTGGCGGCGCGGGCGGACAGCATGCCTGCCTTGTCGCCGATGCTTTGGGTATGAAGTCCGTCTTTATCCATCCTTTCGCCGGTGTTCTTTCGGCATATGGGATGGGGCTTGCGGAAATTCGTGCGCTTCGGGAGGAACAGTTCGATCAGAGCATCACCCGCACTGATGCCGCAACCGAAGTATTGGACCGCCTGTCACGAGATGCCAAAACCGAGGTTGCATCACAAGGCGTGGACACTGCTCATATCCGCATCGAGCAGCGCGCCTATCTTCGCTACGTCGGATCGCATCAGCCGCTTGCGGTTGTGTTCGGTACCGAGGCGGAAATGCGCTCCCGCTTCGATAAAGCGCATACCGCGCGGTTCGGCTTCGCATCGCCGTCGCGCGACCTGCTGGTCGAAATCCTAAGCGTCGAAGCGATTGGCGAAACCGAAGGGATTGCCGACACGGTATCCGCCGAAAATAAAGACGGACCCGACGCGCTCGCGCGGGTACAGGTGGTTATGAACGGCGAAGTCTGCGACGCCCCCCTATACGACCGCACGCG
>CALGNW010000145.1 GCA_937958345.1 uncultured Neomegalonema sp.
TTGCAAGCGACGAAAACCGTGTAAAGTACCCGAAATCAATCCAGAGGGTACGATGGCAAAAGCGCGGGCTACGATTGTTGTTTCGGACGCCGAAGACGAGCCGCCCGAGGAATACCATCAAGTGATCGATTGGCTGATCCGCTGGGAGAAGGGCGCGCGGATCGTGGGCTATGAATTCCGCGATCTGGAGCATATCTGGGATGTTGATGGCGGAGTGGAGGCGATTGGGGAATTACCCCCTTCGCTATTGCGGGAAACGGCCTGGTCGCGTGACGGGGGACGCAAAGCGCCGGTGGGCAAGATGAAATTCTCAATCGCGCGGGCAAAGCGTTTACGGAATAGGGCGCGGCGCGCGGCGGACGACTATTCTGATTAGTCTCTCCTACGGTTTGAACGCGGCCCCTGTTGCGACCTGATCGAGCGTTTTCAGGACACTCTCGCGACCGTTATTTTTCCGCATCCACCGTATCACAGCGCAGGCGGCCATTGCATAGAGCGGACGGTCCCGGTCAGCCAACGCGCGGGACCATTCGTACATGCCAGCCGGAAG
Source organism: uncultured Neomegalonema sp. (assembly GCA_937958345.1). GTDB lineage: Bacteria > Pseudomonadota > Alphaproteobacteria > Rhodobacterales > Rhodobacteraceae > JAHDDY01. The sequence goes on from CALGNW010000145.1 coordinate 551, forward strand.
CGGGCCATCAGGCGGCGTGATGCATTGTGGATCTCCGCTCTCGCTATTCTCGAAGTTCCGCGTGTCCTCGGAAATGAGGACGGCCAACCCCTCGTTGAACCACGCAGGGATGGCGTTGGATGCGACGCGGCTTAACCCGAGCCGGTGCGCGAGTTCGATATGCGATAATTCATGCGCCAGAAACATGGTCGAGCGACCCTGAGAGTATACCAGAATGTACGTCTCGCCGAAGGCCTTGGCTTTCGCGCCACGATACTTCATCCGCTTATCGCAAGCGTCGGTCGCGCAGATAAATATCAGCGGTTTGCCGCCGAATGTGCCATAGAAGTCCGTCACACGGTCTGTTGCCGCAGCGATCATGCCGAGCGTTTCGTCGCGGGCCTCGCCGCTCATCTCCCCGTCGAGATATAGGCCGTCACCGGACTGCTGAAAGCCGTAACACGACGGACAGGCGTACATGCCAAACGCCGGTTCTTCGATGACCGCGAAGGCAGCTCCCCCGACCAGCAGAACGCTAAGTGCCGAGAGAGCCCACCATCGTTTGCGCATGGATTAGCTCGCCCAGTCGCCGTTCTCAAAGCGCTCGATCAGAGCTTTTTCGCATCGCGCGCCGAGCATCTGGATCACGACACCTGCCGCTGCACAGCCCATCTGGCCGCACACTTCGGGGCTGCGGCCCGTCGTCAGACCGTTCAGGAAGCCCGCAGCAAACAGGTCGCCCGCGCCTGTGGTGTCAACGAGGTTGTCGATCTTATCGGCGGGTACATCGACGCGTACGCCGCCCGTAACGATGGTTGCGCCTTCTTCAGAGCGTGTGATTGCAACGACGGCGACTTGTTCTGTGACGGATGCGAGGGCGTCGTCGAAGTCATCTGTCTGAGCGAGCGAGAGCAGTTCGTCGCGGTTGGCGAACAGGATGTCCACGCTGTCAGCGATGATTTCCCGAAAGCTATCCCGGTGACGTTCGACGCAAAATGGATCGGACAGTGAAAGGGCGACGCGGCGTTCTGATTTGTGAGCCAGCTCCATCGCGGCGCGGAACGCATCTTTTGCCGCCGGCTTGTCCCAAAGGTAGCCTTCCAGATACAGGACCGCCGCGCCTTTAATGGCGTCTTCGTCGAGGTCATCGGGGCCGAGATCGGTTGCCGTGCCGAGATACGTCGCCATGGTGCGGTCGGCGTCCGGCGTGACCATGACCATACACCGACCTGTTTCCTCGCCCTCTGTGCGCGGCGTTGCGGCGAATGTTGCGCCCATTGCCCGCATGTCATGCGCGTAGACCTCGCCGAACTGATCGTCACGGACGCGGCCGATGAAGGCTGCGCGCCGACCCAAAGCGGCGAGTGCTGCAACCGTGTTGCCAGCGGACCCGCCGGAGCTTTCTTTGGTCGGGCCGAGTTTTTCGTAAATATCCTTTGATTGCGGCAGCTCGATCAAACTCATCGCGCCTTTGGGCAGGTCGACTTGGTCGATAATGGATGGTTCAACCTGAGCGACAATATCGACAATCGCGTTTCCGACGGCGGTGACGTCATAGGTAGTAGACATAAGCTTTGGACCTTATTTCACGAGAGAGGCCCCGCATGGAATGCGAGGCCTGTTTTTCGTGTTCATGCGTTCAGGATATCAAGCGCGACCGGCAGCCGCCTTCAGTGCATCTGCGAGGTCGGTCTTCTCCCATGAGAAACCACCGTCGCTATCCGGCGTGCGGCCAAAATGGCCATATGCCGCTGTGCGACGGTAGATCGGGTTGGTGAGACCGAGGACATTTTTGATGCCGCGCGGTGTCAGGCTGATGGACTCGCGAATGGCCTTTTCGATGATCTCGGGGGAAACTTCGCCCGTCCCGTAGTCGTCAACGTAAATCGAGAGCGGTTCGGCAACGCCAATCGCGTAAGCAAGCTGAACGCAGCAACGGCTCGCGAGGCCAGCGGCCACGACGTTCTTCGCGACATATCGCGAGGCGTAAGCAGCCGAGCGATCCACCTTGGTCGGATCTTTACCCGAAAACGCGCCACCGCCATGCGGGGCCGCGCCGCCATAGGTATCGACGATGATCTTACGGCCTGTCAGGCCCGCATCGCCGTCGGGTCCACCAATGACGAAGCGGCCCGTCGGGTTGACGTGCCAAACGGTTCTATCATCGACCCAACCGTCCGGCAGCGCCTTGCGCGCGTATGGTTCGACGATGCCGCGAATGTCATCAGAACTCAGACCCTCGGCATGCTGAGTCGAGATGACGATAGTATGAGCGCGGACCGGCTTGCCGTCGCGATACTCGACCGTGACCTGCGATTTTGAGTCCGGCTCAAGGCCGGATGCTTCGCCGGAATGCCGCGCTTCGGCCATCAGTTGCAGGATGCG